>DATIKU010000024.1 GCA_035477215.1 Spirochaetota bacterium
GTGAGCGCCCCCTGGGCGACCGATAGCGCGAGCGTGGCGGCCAGCATGAGGCGCGATATCGGAAGCGTAAACTCCGTGCGCCCCCGTCTGATAAACCAGGTGTGGGCGAAAAACGCAAAAATCCCCCCGCATGCGACGAGCAGGGATATTACGAGCCCCGCGGTTTCACGATCTTTCAGCGACACCAGCCCGTAGAGCATGGCGAAGAGGATCGGGAAATGGATGACGAGAAAGCCGGTGATTCCTCCCGGAAGCCGGAAGAGCTCCCATTCCCTCCAGTAGGCCGATTCGATCTCGTGGTTGATGAGCACAACGGAATTTGCCAGGTAAAGCCATAAAAGCGCGTTGTGCATATCCATCACTTCCTCCGCATGAGGTTGATAACGTCACCGACCGCTTCCATCCCCGCTGTTGCGTCATTCCCCTCGAAAAAAACGCGACCAGCGGAATCTTCAAGTCGCACCTCCAGGCTTGCGTTGCCGCACTCCTTGATGGGGCGGTTCATGGTCCCCATGGCGGGAGCGGCGAGGGCGCCGGTGGCGAGCTGCCGGGCCTTCACGGAGAGCCGGTATCTCCGGTCGGAGAGTGTTACGAAAAGCCGACCGTCGTCCATACGTATTTCGTCAATCCGGGCTCCCGTGTAGGTCATGAAGCGGTAGAGACTGCCGCCTTCGTATAAAAAACACAGAAAGCCGTTAAAATGCCTTCTCCTCCAGGGGATTTTCGCTATCGAGAGCATGAACGAGGCTTCCCGGCCCGGAAAGGTGTTACCCTGCAGCCATATCCATGACTCGGGAAAGGAGACTCCCCAGTCCTTTTCGATATAGCCCCTTCCTCCTTCGAAGCCGATTGTATCGGAATCTATGGTTATGCTTCCCGAAAGCCGGTGTCCCATGGAGACGACTCCATGGTAACACTCCATCGAGGGGACGAACGAATACCATCCCATAATGCCGGGGGAAAGTATTTTTACGGGATAGGGGCGCGTGTCGACGAACTCGAGAGCGCCTTTGACGCGCGTTCCCCGGGAGGCTATGTCAAGCGACATACCTTCGGCGGAAAAGCGGCATGCGCCGATGCCAATCTCGAAGCGGTCATTACTCCATCTGAATTCGGACAGGTCGTACGAAAAATAGCGCGATTCGCCGGTCATCCCGTTGATCATCTGTATAAAGGCGTGGCGGTCTCCGGACAGTGAAATGCCGGGGATGAACGCAAGCACCCGGCGCAGGTCGGCCGATACCTGCTTGAAGTACCAGCCTTCGAAGTAGCCGTCCCTTTCGAGCGTGCCCTGGAATACGGCGGGATTGTAAGTCTTCGCTATCGTGGAATAAATACTCATCTGGCCCGATTCTACGGTGACGTGCGGAATTTTACAATTTAAAAAACAAATATTTCGTAAAACCGAAGCACTTGTCGACAATTATCCACAATGTAGACACAAACTAATCCACAATGCGATAATAACGCCGTTGTTCGGTCATACCGTGATATCATGTGTGCGACCTGATCATTAACGGATTATTATTAATATTTTTATTATGAACAACGCGAAAGCGTGTGGTGATTTGAGAGGTCGCGTGCGGGGGTTCCGGATAGGCGTTTTTTTCGTTTTTATTGTTCGCTTTTTCAAATTTTCATTGACTTTAAATTAATTTAAATATAAATGATTATCAATTAATTTCACAGAAATTAATTGATAATCCAATTGTTCCCATTGGCGCTTCCTGGACCGTATACATAGAAAAGGGAGAATCTCGTCGGCATGAAACATACCCATGGTGAAGCCGGGCGCCAGTGCGATAATGAAATTAATTTACTCGTTCGACAGGTCGTTTCAATGGATTTTTCCCGCGACAGGATCGCTAAAGAAATAGACAGAATGTTCGTGAATCTGCCGGGCGCCGAGAAATCGGCGCTGTTCTCCGTTGTGGTAAACCGCAGCTGCGAGCAGGCATGGATGTATGACGGACGTCCGCGTGCGGGTGGTTTCGTCAGGACGCTTGCTCGTTTCGACGACTCCGTTTCGATGGGCGGACTGGAAGGCTGCTATGCGGTCAGGCTGTGCAGATTCGTTGCGGAGACCATTAAAAAAAACGGAGCGCGGATGGTTCCCGGCAGATGCCTGGGGCAGGAGTTCTACGACGGTTGCGTCCGGGCCATCGCGGATACGGAACTGTTCAGGGAATCGGGTGATTCGGAGCTTCTGGAGATATATGCCAAGCAGTGCGTAATTATAATGAAGGCGGCGGGAATGATCGAAACCGCCGGCGCGTCCGCGCTTATCAGCCCGGAGTATACGGGGGAGAACATCTTTCCCGTCCTGTTTGCGGCGTTCTGGGGCAAGGTGCGCTGGGAGGACATCTTCCCCTCAAATCCGGCGGTGGCGCGCGAGCTCAGGCACAACAGGCACATACTGATCGACCTAATCATGCGGCAGAACGGCCGCTTCGACCTTGACTCTATTGCAGGCGAATTTTTCGATCTGACCGGCTTCGGCGCCCGCGACGACGTTTTTCTGATATCGTTCCTGGATTTTTACCTGTTCACCTGGTTCAGGCATTTCGCCCTGATTGAGTACGCCGACTCGAGCGAGTGTGACGCCGTGTGCATCCACACAACCGACCAGGGCAAAGCCTTTTTCAGACACCTCCAGCGCGTCTGATCGCGCAGTACGGCAATCCTAAAACGACGTTCTGCCAACTCCCATGAATGATCACGTGAAACGGCTCATAGAAACGCATGGCTCGGCGTTCCCGGACACGGGGCCGGGGCGGGTATTCTTCTGTCCGGGGCGGATCAACCTCATCGGCGAGCACGTCGATTACAACGGCGGTCATGTCCTGCCCGCGGCAATCGACAGGGCCGTGTACCTCTGCATGTCGAGGAATGCACAAAAATGCTTCCGTTTTAATGATGCGGGATTCGATGCATCGGGCGAGCTGCCGCTTTCACTTTTCAAGGGGGGCGCGGACGTGCCGAAGGTCTGGCTGTATCCGGCCGGGGCGCTCGCCCTGGTCCCAGGCGGCTGGGAAGAAGGCCTCGACCTGAGCTACCTGAGCACAATCCCGCCGGGAGCGGGCGTCTCGAGTTCGGCCGCGGTCACCACGGTCACACTCTACGGGGCGTTTTCGGTGCTCGGCATGACCATCGATATGGTCGAGCTGGCGAGAATGGGGCAGCGGGTGGAGCGGGACTATGCGGGGGTCGCCTGCGGCATAATGGACCAGTTCGCGGTCATTCACGGCAGAAAGGACAGCGCGATGTTGCTCGACACGCGCGACCTCTCATTCGAATACCTTCATATCAATTCGTCGCGCATCCATTTCGTACTCGTCAACAGCGGCATCAGGCATTCGCTCCGCGAAAGCGGCTACAACGACAGGCGAAAAGAATGCGAATCGGCGCTTGCGCTGTTGCGCGGCATGGGCGCCGGCATCGATCACCTCTGCGAACTGGGTCCGGCCGACTTCGAGCGGCTTGCGCCGGAATTGCCGGCCGTGGAGCAAAAACGCGCCCGACACGCGGTGACGGAGAACGCGCGCACACTCGAGTTCCATCGCCGGATGAGGTCTGGGGACTATACAGGGGCGGGCGCGTTGTTGTACGTGTCACACGCGAGCCTTAGGGACGATTTTGAGGTAAGTATTCTGGAATTGGACCGGCTGGTGGAATGGGCCGTGCCGGTGCCCGGTGTTTTCGGGTCGCGGATGATGGGCGGCGGCTTCGGCGGGTGCAGCATCACCATGGTCGACTCGGGCGCCGTGGAGGAATTCGTACGGAAGATCGAGGTAAAGTTTCGTGAGGCGCATGGCGCGGGGCCCCAGATTTTCGACTGCACCATCGGCGAGGGTGTCGGGGAACTCGAACCGTAAGGGAGCGTTATTCCGGCGGCCTTCGCGGGCGCGGCTACGCGGTAATACCATTATCCTGTATGATGTCCAGGCACAGGATCCGCTTGCGGAAATTGACGTCGCGGAAAGCGACCGAGACGGTGATGCAGATGTTCCGCGACGCGAGCGAGATGTAGGGCGCGGTGGTGTACTTGGCCAGCCCTGCCGCCAGCAAAAAGTAGTAATCTTTGGATGACTGGTCGGTCCCCCTTTTCCCCGGCTGGAAAAAGAACCCCTTCGAAGCGCTGCCGCTTATCCCGGTGAAAATGGTATCGCTTGCCTGTATGCCGTCCTCGTCAAGAATATAGGCGCATTCCAATTCGGGGTGCGGCCTGATGAGCGCCGCAAGCGTTGCGTCGTATTCCTCCTCGGAAATGCGCGAGAGCTCGCTTATGAGCGTATTGATGATCTGGTTGTAGCTTCGGTGTCGGAATTTCTTGGCGGTGATGCGCCGTACGGTCCCTTCCTTGAAGCTCGCGGCGACGGTATCAATCTTTTCGTCAATGCCGTCCATGAGTGTTTCCATCTGAGGTCCGGGTTTCGCGAAATAATACCCCTGCAGCATGTCGACACCGAGCTCGAGTGCGATGACAGCCTCGTCCATCGTCTCGACGCCCTCGGCGATGACGAGCGAGCCGATGCGGTGGGCCAGGGCGACGAGCGATTTGACGATTTCGCCGCTGTGATACTGCCCGGCGGCGCTCTGAACAAGCGACTTGTCAATTTTAAGGATGTCGGGCTTGATGATCGAGATGCGGTCGAGATTCGACAGCCCCGTGCCTATGTCGTCGAGGGCGATGAGGAATCCGTACCCCCGGTAGAGTGCCACGAATTTTTCAAGGGCCTCGATGTTTCTTATTTTCGACTCGATGATTTCAATGAGCACCTTGCCGGGCTGCATGCCGAGCGAACGGGCGAGTTCCCTGAGATGATTTGAGCCGACCGTTCCCTCGTCGAGTATTGATGGATCGAGATTGACCGAGAGAATGTAACGGTCGGGATCGTTATTGAACGCGCCGAAACCTTCAAACGCCTTCGCCCGGCAGAGGCGGTCGAGGTCTGTGGTGAGATTTTTCTTTTCGGCCGCTTCGAATAGCGCCTGAGGAGGGACCAGGTCGGCGCCTGTTTCCGCGACGCCCCGGCCCAGGGCCTCGAAGCCGAGTACCGATTTTTTTTTAACCGAAATGATCGGCTGAAAAAAGGAAACAATATCCCCTCTGTCAAGAATTCCGCGAATATCGATAACGTTTTCGGTCCTGTGCATTGGAAACCCCGCAGGGCAGGTTAGTTCGTACGTATGTTATACATGCCTGTCCCGGACGGCTATTTATTCAAGGAAAGGAAGCGGAGAATGTCAACAAATAAGATTATTTTACCTTCCATTAACAAAACGCCCGTCGCCTGAAGGCGGACAATGGCGCGGGGTGATCAATCGGGAGATCGCGGATCGAAGGCGGTTTCGTATTCCATTGAGAGGTATTTACACAGGACTTCATCGGTAATATAGCCCTCCTCGACGAGGATCATGCCGATGAGTTTGTTGGAATTCTTATGGATGTCGAGCGACCGGCAGGCCTGCTCGGGAGTGAGTTCGTTGTTACCGACGAGAATGTCTAACAGTACCGGTTTAGCCATAGCCTTACCCCGTTGGTGAGCCTTTCGACGGCGGCGGCCGCCGTGATGCGGGCAAGCAGGGATCTTTATATTTCCTTCCGGTTCCGCAAAACACCGCGGTGCGATGCGACGCCTGACGGGCTGTGGGCGATGCTGGACTCGAACCAGTGACCTCCTGCATGTGAGGCAGGCGCTCTAACCGACTGAGCTAATCGCCCCGTCGCGAAAACCATGGCGTTCCAACGGCGGATGTCAAGCATTATCGAAAAAAAGCGATTCGCCTTTTCAGTTAAGGATGCTTTTTCTCGCCTCGAAAAGGATGTCGATCGCCCTGTCCGAATCCCCCGCCAGGAGATAGCAGAGGCTGAGGCTGAGCAGACCGTCCCGGTCTCCGGGTATCGCCTTTTCTTCCAGCGCGGCGATCTTGTCCTCAATCGTCCCATACCGGTCGGTGTAGATCTCGAGGGGGATCGAGCGGATGAATTCGTCGTAGGAGCGGTAGTCGTCTCCTTCGTCCCGAAGCGATTTGATTTCGCTCAGGGACTCGTCGAGGCGGTTCATGCGATAGAGGACGTCCGCGCGGAGTTTTCTCGCGCCGCCGTTGGCGGAGTCCGCGGCGAGGATGCGGTCTATGAGGTCGAGTGAATGTTCGTAGTTCTTCCTGTCCAGCTCGATGATGGCGAGCGCGGTGAGCGCCACCCGGTTGCCGGAATCGAGCTCGAGCACCCGCGCGAAGCAGGACTCCGCGGCCGCGTGGTTGCGCAGGCGGCTGAACGAAAGGCCCATGACCAGGAGGGTGAGCGTGAACGAGCCATTCTGTCTTCTGGATTTTTCGAGCTCCAGCACGGCCTGCTTGTATTCGCCCGTCTTGTAAAGAAGGCTTCCCATGTTGAAGTGGACAAGGTAATCGTCGCCCAGATCGAGCGCCTTGCGGTAGCAGTCCATCGCCTCGCTGAGGCGGTTCATGCGCGAGTAGAGCGATCCGAGGTTAAGGTACGCCTCCCTGTTCGAGGCGTCGATTTCGATCGCCGCCATATATTCGTGCATCGCCATGATGTAGTTCCCCTCCTTCTCGAACTGCAGGGCGTTGTTAAACCGTTCGAGCGACGCGAAATTGTGCATGCGCCTCCTGCTGTGTCAAACCAGCGGCTTTCAGCGCCCCGGGAACGGTCCCGTTCTCCTGATACAGTATCGGCCGCTTCGGGGCGAGGGAAAAGCGAAAATATTATGTCCCCACGACAATGGCGCCGGGCGCGGCGCTGATGCGTTAAAACTGGATGTAAACGAATTCGCAGTCGTTTTTTCCGTGATTGCTCCATTTCTCGATAAAGGAGCGCTCGAGGAGGATGGAGTCGCCCTTGCGGAACAGGTGCTCCTCTCCGTCGACGGTAAGCGAAAGCGAGCCGTTTACGACGATGATGAATTCCTTGCCCTTGTGCATTAGAATGGGCCCCTCGACAGACTGGTTTCCCTCCAGAACCACATGGTACGGCGTGAAGCCCGGCCTTTTTTCGTCGGCAAGGCCCGTTACCAGTGCGTTTTTCGACGAAAACCGGCGAGCATCCTTTTTCCTGAAAATGGAAAATCCCCTGTCGTCGTTATCCAGGAGGCCGGCGGTTACGAAGTGTTCGAGGGGTTTTTTAAAATTGGCCGCCAGGTGGACGAGGGTGTTGAGCGAGGGCATGATGAGGTCGTTTTCGATCTGAGAGACCGCGCCGGGAGTCATGCCGAGGCGCGCGGCGAGCTCCGCCTGCGTGATGTTCGCCGCTTTTCGCAGTTCCTTCACCTTATTGCCAATCTTGAAAATATCGCCCCCGGGCGTCTCCTCGAAGCGGATCTCCCTGTCTATGATACGGAATCCGTGGGGCGTGCTGATGTTAGTCGATGGACGGTCCTCGAGCTTGTGTATTTTAAGTGCGTAATAATCGGAGCTGGTGTTGTAGACCGACAGTACGATCTGGGTGATGTGCGTGAGGCCGGCGATGAATTCCCTGGAATGGGCCTCCTGTTCGAGGATCCAGTAGGCGATGGTGTTCATTTCATAAAGTTTGGGGCAGGTGAAGGCGAAAAAATCGAGCACGGAGCGCTCGTCGCGCCAGAGCTCGTTCATGCCGGTGAGGCTGTCGAAGATATAGAACGACCCGTCGCGGTGATTTGTTTGAACGTCGTTCAGGGTGGCGATAAAGGAGTTGATGTCGCGCGGGTCCTGGATTCGGATAATGCGCGAGAGGTCATAGTCTTCCTCGTTGTGGTAAAAATCGAGAAAGACCGGGTCGCCGTTGCCCTTGCCGTTGGTGAAGGCGTCGATGAGTATGAAATTGAAGTTTTTGAATATGTCGTCGAAGCGCCTGCAGATGGTGTGCGGCGAGTAATTGAAGTTGATGTATATGATGGAGTTCTGAAAATCATTCGACCTGGTGAAGAAACTTTTAATGAAGTACTCGACCGGAACCGCGTTGGCGATCTGCCAGACGACGTTGTCGCCGAGTTTGATGCCGCTTATCAACATGTCGAGATGCTTTATCCCCGTGCTGATCATGGTCCCCTGCCGGTCGTTCGGTTGCGTTTTCCGCTTAAAGTAGCACCAGGCAGTCGCCACGTCAAGGGCGATACGGATAATTTGTCCGCGGTGAGCCGGGCGTAACGGGGAGAGGGTTGACGATTAAAAAAAGTGTTTACCCTGACGGCGATATGGGTGGATTATCCTCCTGTGTATACATTGTCTCTGAAAACAGGGCCCTCGCGCCCTCGAAAGCGGCAGGAAGGCGGCGCGAAGTGATACCGGTCAGGATTACCGTACTACCCGGCGCGGCGATACCGGCCTATCAGACGACCGGCGCCGCCGGCGCCGATGTGTTCGCCTGCGTGGACGAACCGGTTCCGATCGCCCCCGGCGCCGTCGCCCTCATTCCGACCGGCATCGCCGTTCAGATCCCGGAGGGATATGAGGCTCAGATTCGCCCGAGGAGCGGACTGGCCCTCAGGCACGGCGTCACCTGCCTCAATACGCCCGGCACGATCGATTCGGACTACCGAGGCGAGGTGAAGGTGATCCTGGCGAATTTGGGCGGCGAGGCCTTTGTGGTAGAGCGCGGCATGAGGATAGCGCAGATGGTGTTCGCGCGGGTGTTCCGGGCGGAATTTATTCCGGCGGACTCGCTTTCACGGACTGAGAGAAACGAAGGAGGATTCGGTCACAGCGGAACATGAAACAGGTAAAAGATCAGTGCATTAAGATAATGCCCCTGGGCGGGCTCGACGCCATAGGGAAGAACATGACGGTCTTCGAATACGGGGACGATATCATCGTCGTCGACTGCGGCATCATGTTCCCGACCGAAGAGACGCCGGGGATCGACTTCATCATCCCCGATTTTTCGTATATCGTTAAAAACCGCCACCGCATAAAGGGCATACTCATAACCCACGGGCACGAGGACCATATCGGCGCGGTCCCGTTTCTGCTTAAAGAGGTCTCGGCGCCGGTCTTTGCGACGCGGCTGACGATAGGGCTGATACAGAGCAGGCTGGAAGAGCGGCCGCCCCGGCAGAAACCGACCTTTATAGAGGTGACACCCGGAAATAAAATGCAGGTGGGCGCCTTCATGGTGGAGTTTATCCGGGTTAACCATTCCATTGTCGATGGGGCGGGCATCGCGATCGGCACCCCGGTGGGAACCATCATCCATTCGGGGGACTTCAAGATCGATTTTTCGCCGGTGGACGGCATGGTTACCGACATATACAAGTTCGCGGAATACGGCGAAAGCGGCGTGCTGCTGCTCATGTCGGACAGCACCAACGCGCTCCGCAAGGGGTACACCCGCTCGGAGAGCATTTTAAACGAGAGGCTGTTCGAGATTTTTTCCTCGGCCAAGGGGCGCATCATCGTGGCGACCTTCGCTTCGAACATCCACCGCATCCAGCAGGTGCTGGATGCCGCGCAGAAGTACAACAAGCGGGTCGTCATCAGCGGCATTACGATGCTGAAGAACGTTGAGATCGCACGGAGCCTGGGTTATCTCGACTACCACGACGACCTGATCGTCGAGGTGGCCGAGGCGAATTCGCTTCCCGCCAAAAAGCTCGTTATCATCTGCACGGGGTCCCAGGGAGAGCCGATGTCGGCGCTCTCGAGGATGGCGTCCAATACACACCGGCACTTCGCCGCCGGTGCCGGAGACACGGTTATCATCACCGCGTCGGTCATCCCGGGGAACGAACGCATGGTGTACACGGTGATCAACTCGCTCATGAAGATGGGCTGCGAGGTTTTTTACGAGCAGGACAAGGACCTGCACGTGTCGGGGCACGCCTCGCAGGAGGAGCTCAAGCTCATGATCTCGCTTACGAAGCCGAAGTTTTTCATGCCGATTCATGGCGAATACCGGTTTCTGCGCGCGCACGTGCGTATCGCCGAATCGCTGGGAATAAAATCGTCAAGATGCATTATCGCCGGCAACGGCGACATCCTCGAGCTCTCGAAAAAGTCGTTCGAGAAGACGGGCGAGCTGCATCTTGGCCAGATATACGTTGACGGCCAGGACATTGAGGACGTGGGAAACGGCGTCATACACGACCGCAAGTCCATGTCCACCGAAGGGATCGTGCTGGTGGTTGTTGTAACGGCAGAGGGGATGCTCGTCCGTCCGCCGGAGGTGGTGGCGAAGGGTTTTGTGGCGGGCAAGAACATCAAGGTGATCGACGCCATCCGTACGGACGTACAGGCGCAGACGCACCGGATGCTTGCCGACGGCGCGCAGGATAAGGAGATCGCCGTGTTTTTGAAGAAGCACCTTAAAAACTCCATCTTCCGCCTGACCAGGCGCAATCCTCTCATAGAAGTACAGGTGATGGACATATAGCACGCTCCCGGGAGTGCGCATGGCCGGCGTTGGCCGCGCGTTCAGAAGGACGTTTGAGCGGGACGGCGCCCGGTGCGCGGTAAACATCACGGACATTTCCCCCTTTTTCCGCTTTTTAGCCGAGCCCCGTTTCCGCCTCAATTACGGGTCGCAACCTGCCGATACTATACCAGGGCTCGACATACGAAGGGGGCAAGGTGCGCCCTCGCGCGGTTTCTTCGCGCAATCATCATTCGAATACTATCGGAGGCGGTGCGTGTCCAGCGATCGGCGTTTTCAGGAGATCACAGGCGTATTCATATTTCTCTTTTCGCTGATGCTCCTGCTCGCGCTCGCGAGTTTTTCGATCGACGATTACCGTCTGCTCTCCGAAAGCAGGCCGGTGGGCAACCTGATGGGCCCGTTCGGAGCGTGGATCTCGAATTTTCTACATATAGCCTTCGGAATCTCCTCGTATATCCTGGTCGCGATCATGGTGCTTGCCGGCTGGCACGTCGTTAAAAAGGGGAACATTGCCGGATCGATGGAGCGCATCTTCGCGCTCTCATTTCTGCTGGTGAGTTTTGCCGCGCTCTGCGGGCTCTTCGGACGCGACGCCGTGCCCCAGCGGGCGGGTGGATATGTAGGGTTGTATCTAACGCAGTTTTGCTCTCACTTTATGGGTAATGTCGGCGGCGCGCTCGTGGTGGTGGTGCTCAATCTCGCGGCTCTTCTCATGCTTGGCGTTTTCTCGCTTTCATCGCTTTTCATCGCCTTTCCGGGCGGAAAGCTACAAGCGGCGGTACGCGGGGCCTTTATCATGCTCCAGCGCCGCCGGGACCCGGATGCCGCGCCGCTAACGCGAATCGACGAAGAGATGAAAAAGAACGCAAGGCGGGCGGCCAAGCCGCCCTGGGTGGTCAAGCGCCGTGTCCACATTTACCGCGGGAGGGTGATGGGCGAGGAAGAGGACGCGTTTCCACGGGGTATCGGGCTGCTTGAGTTCAGGGCGCCATCCGCGGATGGCGAACGCCGGGAGGAAGGGAGCTGTGCGGCGTATGCTGATGTTGAAATGAACGCCGATGGCGTCTACGAGACCGAGATCATCGAAGCGCGGCGATCTTCCGACTTCGCTGACTGGAGTGAGGCGTACGAACCCGAGGCGGCAACGGAATCGAGACGTGATGGTATTTCGCAGACCGCGGACGTCGCGGACGACGCAAAACCGCATGAGGTCCCCGAAATCCATGAAGAGGAACACCCGGCGCCGGTGGATGAGGGCGAGATCGAATACAACGAGAAGCCCGTCGAACCGCCGGTCGCAACCGACCGGCTTCGATTCGCGGCCCTGTCCGATGACGATACGATTCCCGAAGCGATATCGGCAGAAGACCGGGAAGCCGTAGCGGCGGCGGCAACCGTTCGTTCCGGGGCCACCGACCGGCGCGAAGCCGAAAGCACCCGCGCGAAGAAAGGGGCGGGTGAAATCCAGCAGACCTTCGATTTCGGCGACGAGGAGACGGGGCCGCGCGTCTTCGAGACGATCGCCATCAACCGCGATTACATCATACCGGCGGCCTTTCTGCAGCCCTCGTCGGCATCGGACGCCGAGAGCTGGAAGAGCGAGATCATCAAAAACTCCGAGCTCCTGGTCAACACTCTGAACGATTTCGGGATCGAGTCGCGCGTGGTGAACGTCAACCGGGGGCCGGTCATTACGCTCTACGAAATGCAGATTGCGCCGGGGATAAAGGTGAACCGCATCGTGGGCCTTTCGGACGACATCGCCATGGCGCTTTCGGGGTCGCGCGTGCGCATCGTAGCGCCGATCCCGGGAAAGTCGGCCATCGGCGTGGAGGTGCCCAACAGGAAGCGCGAGATGGTGAACCTGGGAGACATCATCACCGCGAAGGAATACCAGTCCTACCCCGGAAGCCTGAAGGTGTCGCTGGGCAAGGACATTTTGGGAAAGCCCGTCACGCTCGACCTCAAGAAGCTCCCGCATTTGCTCATCGCCGGCGCCACCGGCAGCGGCAAGTCCGTGTGCGTAAACGCCATCATCACAAGCCTCATCTACAATTACGATCCGAACTACGTGCGCTTCATCCTGGTCGACCCGAAGATGGTGGAGCTGCAGCTCTACAACGGCATCCCGCACCTCCTCACGCCGGTGATCGTGGAGCCGCACGTGGCGCCCAAGGCGCTGAAGTGGGCGATGTACGAAATGGAGCGGCGGTATCGGCTTCTGTCACAGATCAACACGCGCGACATCGAGCGCTACAACCAGAAGGTGGCGGGCTACGGCGACTCGTACGAGCGGCTGCCGTATATCGTCGTCATCATGGACGAGCTCGCCGACCTCATGATGGTGGCGCAGAAGGAGATCGAGGGATTCATCACCCGCATCGCGCAGAAGGCGCGCGCGGTGGGGATCCACCTGGTGCTCGCCACGCAGCGGCCGTCGGTCGACGTGATCACCGGCATCATCAAGGCGAACTTCCCGGCGCGGATCGCCTTCCAGGTGGCGCAGAAGACCGACTCGCGCACCATCATCGACCAGAACGGCGCGGAGAAGCTGCTCGGCAAGGGGGACATGCTTTATCAGTCGCCCACGAGTTCGTTTCCGGTGCGCATCCAGGGTGCGTATGTCTCCGAGGACGAGATTCAGGTCGTGGTTAAGCACCTGCGCTCGCTCGGCAGTCCCAACTACATCGACATCGACGCGGGCATCTTCGAGGAGGAACTGTCGGGCGATGACGACGGCGACGATGACGAGCTCTTCGTGGAGGCGCTCAAGATCGTGGAGGAGACCAAAAAGGCCTCGGCCTCGTACCTGCAGCGGCGCCTTTCGATAGGCTACAACCGCGCGGCGCGCATAATCGAGCTCATGGAAGATAGAGGCTACATCGGCGCGCAGCAGGGGAGCAAGCCGCGCGAGGTGTATGTGTGATTCAATCGTTATAGTCACGGGTTCAGTGCTAAAGCAACGGTAGCCCGAGCGCCCCATTCTAAATTCCGCATATTTCTCTCCAATTGTCTGTACTTCATAGCGCTTGAACCTCCGATTTCTCTCGATCATTTTTGCGACAATTCTAAAGTATTATTTAGAATTGTCTTGACAATTCTAAAGTATTATTTAGAATTATCGCATGAGATATATAAGCGAAAATTTGCAAAAAGACCTGACTAAAAAGATGGTGATTCTCTCCGGGCCGCGCCAGTCCGGAAAAACGACGCTCGCGCGGCATATCGCCTCAGGGACCGGAGGCCTGTATTTTAACTGGGACGTACGGAGCGACCAGAAAACGATTCGCGATATCGCCTGGGACAAATCCGCCCCGCTCGTCGTTTTTGACGAATTGCACAAATACCCGAAATGGAAAAATTTTTTAAAGGGCGTGTACGATGCACACGGCGGGAAACAGTCCATACTGGTTACCGGAAGCGCCCGGCTCGACACGTTCAGAAAGAGCGGCGATGCGCTGACCGGGCGCTTTTACCACTACCGCCTGCATCCTGTCGATCTGCCCGAGGCCCTTCGGCATTTCAACGATGACCGTACACTGGGCGAGGACGAATGCCTTTCGCGACTGCTGACCGCGGGAGGCTTTCCCGAGTCCTTCCTGAACCCGGACGACGCCGAGCGGCTGCGAAACAACCGCTTCGACGTGGTCGTTCAGGAAGACCTGCTGGACCTCTCGAGAGTCAGCTCGTTGCGGGGCGTAAGCCTTCTCATAGAACTGCTGCGGGAACGGGTGGGCTCGACCCTGAACTACGAAAACCTCGCGAAGGACCTCTCCGTGAGCCCGCCGACCGCCAGGGCCTGGGTGGAGCTGCTTGAACGGCTGTATGTAATTTTTCTGGTATATCCCTATACGAAGAATTTGAGCAGGAGCGTCAGGAAGGAATCGAAGGCGTATTTCTACGATTGCGCCTCCGCCTATAACGGGGAGGGCGCCCGCCTTGAGAATTGCGTCGCCGCCGCTCTGCTGAAATACCTGCACTACCTGGAAGACACCTCGGGAGTAAAGGGACGACTGTGCTGTTTCCGGGACAGGGAGAAGCGGGAGGTGGATTTCGTCGTGGAAGTCGACCGGCGGGTGCGGTGGATCATCGAGGTAAAGACGGATGACGAGGCCCTTCATAAAAATCTGCTGTACCTGAAAGAGCGAATTTCCCCCGGGGAGAGCCTCCAGCTGGTGAAAAACGCCGCAGGAGTGCGGGAGGTCGAGGGGGTGCGCATAGTACCACTCGCCGGATGGCTTGGCGGGTTGTATGACGGGAACAAGCGGACGCCCCCTCCGCGCAAATAGACGGCACCGGGCGGCCGCTTTTGGGAAAGGGACCGCGCGCGAGACGCATAGTTTAAGTAACGTCTTTGGCCCGATCTATGCAGTATAAAATGCGTTATACGATAATATAGCGCTCGTTTATGTAAGGGAAATCCTTACATAAAAATAACGAAAATCCTTACACGGATAACTCTGGTTTATTACTTTACAGCATATGTCAAGATACTGTAATTATTTACAAAAGAAAAAGTGGATATTTGGATTTGCCCGGGAGCACAGAGAAAAAAAAGATCCCGGATGCAAAAATACAGCCGGGCGCTATTGCTTTGAATGCGCTTTAATGGTGCTTCTGAAGAGTGACCCGGATGAAAAGGGGCGATAGTTTTAGGGGGTCACTCCAAAACTGTCCTTGACTGACCATGC
>DATIKU010000025.1 GCA_035477215.1 Spirochaetota bacterium
AAGAACAAGGTGGCGGCCCCGTATTCCCGGGTGAAACCGGCCCGCATCCAGCCGGGAACACGGTTGATACAGCGGGTAAATAAACAACACCCGGTAAAAAATAGTATTGTATTAGTCTTTATACGGGGGAATCCTTGTTCCATCATTAATTCGATGGCGGCAAATAGATGGCACAGCTTATTGACAGGCCCTTGCCCATAGCACGGGACCATATCCTTTTAAAACTGAGGTTCGACGGAGCATGCGCACCGGAGCCAGGGCAATTCGTCAATATTAAAGCCGCGCCGTGCACCGACCCGCTCGTGCGACGGCCCTTTTCCGTTTTCGATTACAACGAAGGAATAATGGAGATCGTCATCAGGATTGTCGGAAGGGGCTCCAGGCTCATCAGCGGCTTCCCCGCCGGGGCGGACATCGACATGCTCGGACCGCTTGGAAAGGGATTTACCCTGATAAACGGCGGCCGCGCGCTCCTGATCGGAGGCGGCGTCGGCAATGCCCCGCTTTTCTATCTGGCACGGGAGCTGAAAAGACGCGGCACATCAGTTACCTTCGTATACGGCGCGCGCACGGCCGACCTCATATACTGCAGGGAACGATTTGCCCCGGCGGTCGACGAATTCATCATCTCAACGGATGACGGCTCCGAGGGGCGAGGCGGTTACTGCACCGAGGCCGGCTGCGAACTGCTCGCCGGTGGCGGCTTCGACCGCGTGTACGTCTGCGGCCCCACCCCGATGATGGCGGGCATGGCCCGCCTCGCCGCGGACAATCCCGCGCCGATGGAGGTATCGCTTGAAAATTATTTCGGCTGCGGCGTGGGGCTCTGCTCGGGTTGTACGGTCGAGACCGGTTCCGGGCCCATGCGTGCCTGCGTTGACGGACCGGTCATGGACGCGCGCATGATCAGGTGGGATTCCATTGGGGAGCGATAGGCTCACTCAGCGGGCCATAACTTTTTCGCGCAGGCGCTCCCCATTGGCCGTATCTACACCGAAGAGCACCACATGATCGACCACCGGAAATAGCGCCGAGCCGCCGGTCGCAATAAAAATACGAGAGAGATAGCTTCGCCGTCCATCGATATCCATGACCGCCATGGGGCGATTGTTTTCCAGCACCAGGCTGATGATCCTCCGGCGAAAGGAGCGTATTGCCATCCGGTAATAGCTCCCCTCCCGCACCGGCTCGATATCGAAACCATAGGCCCTGTGCTTCTCTATGTAATTCAGCTCTTCCCGCCGGTTGCCCTGTTCGCGCATAATCCAGTACGCATCGACGGGCCGCGCCCGGTTAAAAAGCCTGCCCGGAACCACGTTGGCGTCATAAACGACTATGTTGCTGTTGAGGCTTCTCTCTATTACGAAGAGCCTCTCCGGCGGCGACTCTCCGCCGAAAGTCGGCAGGCACACCGCAAGCGCGAAAGCGAACGCCGTGCATCGTATCATGTCGGTAATCTCCGTTCGGCGATTCGCCCATCACTTGAAAAGCGGCGAAAGCCTCTTGAATTCGTCGGTCCCGGAACGCTCTATAAACATAAATGCTATCGTCTCTGTCGGATAGATGACCGCGCCCGCGTCGCGCAGGGCGCTTATGGCCATCTTCCATTCGTGCTTCCGCCGCGAACACGCCGCGTCGGAGGCGACAACCACACGGAACCCCTTCGCGAGCAGGCTCAGCGCCGTGGTCAACACGCAGATATGAGTCTCGATGCCGCACAGAATGACCGATTTTCTGCCAAGCGAATTGATTCGCTCCTCGATCGCGCCGTCCAGCATGCAGTTAAAACAGGTCTTGTCGAAAGCGTTGATCCCGGCGAGATGATTTCTGATGTCCGGTATCGTCGGTCCGAGGCCCCTGGCGTACTGTTCGGTGACCACAACCGGCATTGAAAACGCTCCCGCCGTTTCGATCAGGATCCCGATATTCCGCACGACGTTCTTGCGGATGTCGTATTCCATCGAATTGAAAAGACGCTCCTGTATATCGATGACCATAAGACAGGTCTTTTCCTTTTCAAGGATAAAATTTTCGGGCGGCATGGCACCTCCTTCGATTCAATTTAACAAATCGCTGCCGACCTTGTCGAGGATGCGGTCGGTGTCCTTTTTCGTCTTAATGTTTTTCATAATGGACTGTTTCTGGCCGCCCGAGATGTTCTCCCTCGGGCCCTTGTGGAGCACCTTCACCTCATGGAGGGCGTCGCGGCACAGTATGCACTCCTCCTCCGGTTCGGTCCCCGGAATAAAAACTTCACCCACGCTGTTACGGCAGTTCGAGGACAGCGTGAGGCCTGAAATCGCGCAAACCTGCTTTTCCGAAAGGGCCGCGTATTGCGGGAAACTGTATCCCTCCTCGTTCCCGAGCGCGTCGCGCATGTAATCGCCCCAGGCCGGCGCGACCACGGCCCCCCCGGCCTGTCCTATCCCGAGAGAAAGCCCCAGCTTGTCGTACCCAATCCATATACAGGTGGTCAGCTGGGGGGAAAAACCGCAGAACCATGCGTCCTTCCAGTTGTTCGTGGTACCCGTCTTGCCGCCGGCCATCCGACCGATCGACGCGGCGGATCCCGTACCCGATGAAATTACCGACTGCAGAAGACTTATCATTATCTGCGCCGTTGCGGGCTGCAGCACCTGGATCGAGCCGTCCGCCTCGCGCTTCCTTATCAATGCCGCGATCTCTTCCTCATTGTTCTCGAGGACCAGGCCGTTGCGGTCCTTCACGCTTCTGACGCTGAAGGGGATGACGTCCCTGCCGCCGTTTGCGATAATCGCGTAGGCGCGCGCGAGCTCGAAGGGCGAAACCTCGAACGACCCGAGCGCAATGGAAAAATTCCGCGGCACCCGCCGTTTCGTATCCGCCGGGCTTAGCTTCAGAAGCCTGCCATAAAATCGCATTACGTATTCGATCCCGAGCGCGTCGGCGATGCGGATGCTGATTACGTTAATCGAGAGGGACAGCGCCTTGCGGAGGCGCAGCAGGCCGTAATATTCGCCCTCATAGTTTTCAGGCACCCAGTCCCCGCCCTCGGTATCGAGGTAGACCAGCGGCGAGTCGAGCACGGCGGTGGCGGGCGAAAACTTTTTCGACTCCATGGCGGCGGCGTACAGAAGGGGCTTGACCGCCGATCCCGGCTGACGCATCGACTGCATGGCGCGATTGAGCTGGTTGCCGCTGGTAAACTCACTCCCGCCCATCATCGCCTCGATATAACCTGTCCGATGGTCGATCGAGATGAGACAACCCTCCACTTTCTGATAATCCTTGTCGTCGGCGTACCCCACGCGATAGTGCTCAATGGTCTCCCCCAGGGCATCGCCGCCGGTGAGATAATTTATGATCTCCAGCTCGTCTATCACCCTTTCCTTGAGCGCATCGTTGACTTTTTTCACCTCGTGCGATCCGGTCCGCCTGAAGGGATTGCAGTTAAACAGGAGCGAAAACACGTCGACCAGCGGACCATACTGTTCCGTAATCCGGTCCTCCTGCCTGAATGCGAGGCTCCCCGAAACCACCGTCTGTCGCTTGAGGGCCGGCGGCAGCACCCGCTGGGCCGCCAGCTGCTTGGCGAGGTCCATGGTGGTGTACACCAGGAGGCCCTCCTCGTATACCTTTTCCTCTCCGTACTTTTTTACCAGCATACGGCGAACGTACTCGGTAAACCACGGGGCCTTGTCGATCCTCGATGACCAAGTGTTCATGGTGGGGGGGCGCTCGTTTATATGATAGAGATAATCAGGCCAGAAATCGAGGTATGCCTTCTCAGCCTGCGGAATGGTTACATATCCCGCCTCCACCATCTTGGCCAGCACAATCTTGTGCCGTTCGAGGGCGCGCTCCGGAAAGCGTATCGGCGAGAGATTGTTGGGCGATGACGGCAGCGTGGCCAGAAGCGCGCACTCGGCCAGGTTGAGCTCCCATACGTTTTTGTTAAAGTAAAACTGCGATGCCGACTGTACACCGTAGGCCCCGTGCCCCAGGAATATCTGGTTTAGGTACAACGTCAGTATTTCGTCCTTGGTATAGAATATCTCCATCATGATGGAGATAAAAGCCTCTTTGACCTTGCGAAAGATGCTTCTTTCGCCGGAGGTCAGTAGAATCTTTGAGAGCTGTTGCGTGATGGTGCTTCCACCCTGGCGGATCCGACCGGAAAAAACATTGATGAAGAACGCCCTGGCTATCCCCTTCGGATTGATGCCGAAGTGCTCGTAAAACTCGTTGTCTTCTATGGCCACGAACGCATGGGCGAGGTTTTTGGGGATTTTCGCAAGCGGTACGACCTCGCGCTTCTGCCTGAAGAGCTCGGCCACCAGTACGCCGTTTTTATCGAATATTTTGGTTGGCACCTTGGGTTCGAAGCTCGCCAGCGATCTCACCCGGAAAAAATCCACGACGAGTATGATGATGAAAGCGCACAGCACCCCGGCCGCGATCCCGGCGATGAGCGCCCGGGGATTGCGAAAGCGCGCAGAGAACCCGCCCAGCGTGTTCAGAGCCCATTGTGCAATTCCCGGTAGACGCGAAGCGCCGCCCCGGCCCGAAAGTGGGGATCTCATCCGCGGAGAATACCCGCCGAATCTTTTTACCATTAGCTAAACCTTTACCCATGCCCGTGCGGCCCGTTTTCACAGCACAAAACGGCCGACCGCCATTATTTACAAGAACAAAACGACCTCTTCCGGATTTGCTCCGGATCGTAAACTCAGCACCACCATTCTGTAAGAATGGAAATCGATTTCCAGTAACCTGCCGGCTGCGTCAGTATAAACGGCCATGCCGCATGGAAAAGTAATTTTGCTAAAAAATAAAAAAAATCTAATCGAATGGAAAAACACTGAAAATAATCTATATTCAATGATAATTAGATATATACCGCTCTAATCGTCTATAATCAGTCTCCAATATATTTTTTAAACTGACGACCTTCAGGATGATCACTATGAGTACTGGGCTTGTTGTGAAACTGGAGAACGCAAAGGTTTCCCCCCGTCACCGACGGAAGGGGCCCCGATGTTCCCGGGTTTTGCAACAACTCTATCCATAGCTGCTATCAGGGACGATAGCTGAAAATTCAAGGAGGAACGATATGATCATAAACCACAACGTGAGCGCGATATTCGCCCACCGAACCCTCAAATTCCACGACTGGAATATTACACAGGACATCGAGAAGCTGTCGTCGGGCCTGCGGATCAACAAGGCGGGCGATGACGCCTCCGGGCTTGCGGTATCCGAAAAGATGCGCTCCCAGATAAGCGGCCTCCGCCAGGCGGAACGCAACACCGAGGACGGCATGTCCATGATCCAGACCGCCGAGGGATACCTGCAGCAGACCCACAACATCCTTCAGCGCATACGGGTGCTGGCGGTCCAATCGGCCAACGGCATCTACACTCCCGAAGACCGCCAGCAGATACAGGTGGAGATTTCCGAGCTCGTCGACGAAATCGACCGCATTTCCTCGCAGGCGGAATTCAACAAAATGAAGCTCCTCACCGGATCATTTGCGCGCCTGCACCCGACGGCGTCAATGTGGTTTCACATGGGCCCGAACATGCACCAGCGCGAGCGGGTATTCATCGAGACCATGACCACGGCGGCTCTGGGACTGCGCAATCCCACCGTGCTGACCTTCATTTCAATCTCGACGCCCGGCAAGGCGAACTCGGTCATCGGCATAGCCGACGAGGCATTGCGCATCATCTCCAAGCAGCGGGCCGACCTGGGCGCTTACTACAACCGGCTCGAGCACGCGGCGAAGGGCCTCATGAACGCCTACGAGAACGTGCAGGCCTCGGAAAGCCGCATACGCGATACCGACATGGCCGAGCAGATGTCGTCGTTTGTACGCTACCAGATTCTTACGCAGGCCGCGACGGCCATGCTCGCGCAGGCGAATACCAAGTCACAGACGGTTCTTCAGTTGTTACGATAAGACCTCAGCCAGCATCGCAGTATCATTTAAAAAAGCCGGGCACTCCCACCCGGCTTTTTTATCTGGGGGCTCTTTTAAAACGCTTACCGCTTTTTTGCCGACTTCATCTTTATCGCGGCGGCTTTTCTGGTCGGAGCTTTTTTCTTTGCCGGCCTGCCTGCCGGTTTATTGGTTTTTTTCGCCAGCGATTTTTTCGCCTTTTTCAAGACGGACTTCTTTGCCGTTTTCCTTTTCTTCACGGCCTTCGTGGTTTTAGCGGTCTTTTTCGCTCCTGCCGATTTCGCACCGAGCCGCATGGTGATCCAGCCGGCCAGAACATCCAGCACCTTCGTACGCTCCGGCGGGGTCTCGTTCATGGTCTCATGATACAGCCCGGAAAAAACAAAGAGCGCCTTGTCCCTCGCCGGTGTGGACACGCTCGCGTAAACGCGTTCGCTGCCACGGTAGTCCACCATCTTGTCCGCCTTCCCGTGGATCACCAGCAGCGGCATTCGTAGTTCGGATGCGCGCCTGAGGCACTCCTCCCCGGCGGCGATAAATTCCGTATACCAGCGGGCCGTCACCTGATCGTGGACGAGCGGATCCTTAACGTAGTCGTCGACAGTCTGACGATCGTGCGAGAGGTCATTGGCGTCGAGTTCGTTGCGCATGGAAAGCGCGGGGATATGACGTGAAAAGAACAGCCCCATCTTCTTCTTCCACTTGGGGACCTTTACGGCGAGGACGAGCCCCGCCGACGAGAGTACGAGCGCCTTCGGGCCCGCCGGGTAAGTCAGCGCGTACTTCATCGCGATGACTCCGCCGAGGCTGTGCCCAAGGAGCACCACGGGCAGCGATCCGTATTCGTCCTTTATCTGTGTCATGAAAACATTCAGATCCTGGATGTAATCCATGAAGGATGCGATATGCCCGCGTTTACCGCCCGATCGCCCGTGCCCCCGGTGGTCGAGCGCGTAGAAGCTCACGCCGCTCCCCTGCATCCGATCGATAAGGTTCGCGTAACGGCCGGAGTGCTCGCCCAGACCGTGTGCGAGAACCACGATCCCCTTCGGCCTCTCCGACATCCACTCCCGGAAATAAATCTCGACACCGCCCTTTCCGATAAACGTCCCCGTTCCGTGTTTGTATCCCTTCATTTAATTCCCTCCGGAAATATGCTTCACCCAGCCCGCCCTGCACCCACCGAAACGTGGATATTCCTGTCCGCGCCGTCGCGCGGCATGGCCCCGCGAACGGCATACGGACGCGATAACTCTATACCCGCGAAAAATCAA
>DATIKU010000026.1 GCA_035477215.1 Spirochaetota bacterium
AAGGTCCTCCCCGGCGGGGCAGGAAGAAAAAATCAAAACCGCGAAATCTTCTTGAGCGCCTGAGGGATTATAAAGTCGGCATTCTTGGATTCGTTCGAGACTTTTCAATACCGTTCGATAACAACCAAGCCGAGAGGGATCTGAGAATGGTGAAGGTGCAACAGAAAATTTCAGGTTGCTTCAGAAGCATTGAGGGCGGTATGTTTTTCGCCCGGATACGAGGCTATATATCAACAGCGAAGAAACATAACGAAAATGTCCTCGATGCATTGCAGGGTCTCTTTGAAAACAGGCCTTTTATGCCTGCGTGTGCTGAATAGATACAAAAAATCTTTAAGCGGTGTGGGTGGATAATAGATCGAATGCGGAACCTGTGAATCATACCATTTATACCAGACTTTTCCCGTAAAGACATCCTCCCCCGTGCATTATTATTTTCCACGCCCGTCAGCTCGCCGCTCCTGTTGCGCGAGGATCAAATGGACGGATTTCCCACCACGGACGGACCGCCTGTCAGGTTCTGATGGCAATGCCATAAATATATATTTTAATAGTCAATTATATATTATATAATACTAAATTATATTTTTACATGCGCCTATTTATTCCAGGGGGTGCATTTTTTTGATTATGGCGGCTGCACCCTCCAAACCGGGGATCGACCTTGCATGGGGTCCATCCGGCATTTCCGGCGCGGAGTGCAGGCCTGCCGACAGCCCCGGCTGTGGTTTGCATATTAATGATTGGAAAATAAAGGCCGGGCCGTATATGCCGTATTCCGGTACACGGATACATGCGAAACAACGGAATGCAATCGACCGCGCTTCCCTCCGGACCGTTCGTCGAACGCCTGCGAGATACCCTGCGCGCCTTCAGGCACCGCAATTACCGGCTGTACTTCGCGGGCCAGGCCGTGTCGCTCACCGGGGCCTGGATGCAGCAAATCGCTGTGAGCTGGCTGGTCTACCGCCTCACCGGCTCGGCGCTGCTGCTTGGCGTGGTGAGCTTTTCGGGGCAGATTGCGCATCTTCTCGTTACGCCCTTCGCCGGTGTGCTCGCCGACCGGTTAAGCCGCCATCGTATACTGATCATCATGCAGACCCTCGCCATGATTCAGGCGGCCGCGCTGGCCTTCATCACGCTCTCCGGCCTGGTTGCCGTCTGGCACCTGGCGGTCCTCAGCCTCATGCTCGGCATTGTGAACGCGACCGAAATGCCGGTCCGCCAGTCTTTCATCATTGAGCTTGTGGGGGACAGGGAGGGGCTCGCCAACGCGATCGCGCTCAACTCCGCGCTCTTCAACGGCACGCGCATGATCGGCCCGTCCATCGCGGGGGTCGTGATAGCGATCACGGGAGAGGGTCTGTGCTTTCTTATCAACGCGGCGAGCTTTCTCGCGGTCATCGCCGCGCTCCTGGCCATGCGGATTGTTCCCGGCCGGCGCGACGACGGCGGCCGATCGGTGTTCGAGCGCCTGAACGAAGGCTTTGAATACGTGGCGCGATCGGTCCCGATCCGCTCGATCCTGCTTCTCATGGCGCTCATCAGTTTCGTGGGGCTGCCGTATATCATACTCATGCCGGTATTTACATCGGTTGTACTTGGCGGCGGACCGGAAACCCTCGGCTTCCTCATGGGGGCGGCGGGTATGGGTGCCTTTACCGGCGCGCTCATGCTCGCCACGCGCAGGAGCCCGGCCGGCCTCGGGGAGTTTATCGGTCGCTCCACGCTGTTGTTCGGCCTCTCTCTTGTCGCGGTTTCATTCGTGCGCTCGGTAGTCCCGGCGCTTCCGCTCTTTTTCCTCGCCGGTTTCGGCATGATCTCCGCGATGGCGTCCTGCAACACGGTGCTTCAGTCAATCGTCGACGACGACAAGCGGGGCAGGGTGATGAGCTTCTTCTCGATGGCCATGATGGGTTTCGCCCCGTTCGGGAATCTCCTCGCGGGGGCGGTCGCCGACCGCGTGGGCGCGCCCGCAACCATTATGACCGGGGGAATCCTGTGCGCGATAGGCGCGCTGGTTTTTTCGCGAAAGTCCGGCGCAATCTCCGCCGTGCTGCGTTTTGCCGCCGCTCCCTCGACGCCAAAGCGGAGCGAAGTCATTTCCGATTGACAGATGGTGCGCGTCGCGCACCGGGCGGCCGCCGGCCCGGCGGTGAGGCCAATAATGCTTTACAATCCCGGAACCTGGGCTATGTTGAACCATGACCATCCGAAAACGCGGGGAGAGTGTATATGAAAACATCCGGTCGCCGGTCGTATCATAAGCTCATTCTTTCCCTGTTGGTGGGAGCCCTCGCGCTTTTCTTTATCCTGGAGACGGCGGTGCGCATGATTATCGACCTGCCGGCGAAAACCGATTTATATTCCTCGATACCACGCGGGAAGGTTCCGGCGCTTCAGAAAAAATTCGGCGTGAAAACCGCGCACGGCCCGGGCTGGATACACCTCGGGTGGATCGCGCATCCCGAAAAAGAGCGTTACCGGGTATACAGGCTCGATGACGGGGCGGAAACCCCGCTTGGAGAAACCCGCTACGGGAGCTACCTGGTTGAAAACGCCGCACCCGGAAAGAGATACACCTTCCGTGTCCTGTCGGACACCGCCGCGTTCGACAGGACCGTCTCGCTGGTTTCAAGCTCGGCTGTTGCGGGTCCGGTGCACGCGCCGCGGATTTCCTCGCCGTGGCGCCCGATCTTCAGGCCGCAAAAAAGCGGAGACTACGTAAACGACCACAGCATATTCCGGGACCGCGACGGCACATGGCGACTGGTCGGTATTACCGCCTTTGGCGACGGGGATTACTCCAGGGAAAAATATTTCGCGCACGGATCGTCGCGCGCCTTCCCTCCGCCCCCGGGGGAGATGATGAAAGAGGAAAACCCCGTCGCCGATTACGGGCGTCTCGCATGGGCGCCGCACGTCATTCGTGAGGATCGGTTCTACATGTGGTATTCGCCGCACCGGGCATACTGCGCCGTAAGCGATGACGGCCGCACATGGAAGGACGAGTCGGATCTGTCATTTCTCCCGTACAATCCGCAGTTTCGCGATCCCATGATAATCAAGGCGGCCGACGGGCAGTGGCTGATGTACGCGACTGCGCGCGACGGCTACTACTCGTCGATCGACATATACCAGTCCTTCGACCTGAGGCACTGGCAGTATATTCGCCCGGCGCTGTCCATGGCGTATGGCGCCGAGCTCGCAGGGGCGCAGGCCTCCACGGAGTCCCCGTTCGTCGTCCGCTTCCGGGACCGCTACTACCTTTCGTTTACCTATAACAACGGCTCGTTCTTCTGGAACCCGCTCCTGCTAACCCTCAAGATCTGGCCGGAGAAAGAATCGTATAACGACACGCTGGTGATGCAGAGCCACAATCCGTACTCATTCGGCGTTTATCGGGGACTCCGGAATCCCTCCTCCCTCGTCGCCGGGCTCCGCGCCCATGCGCCGGAATACGTTCAGGCGGGAGATAAATGGTACATCACGACGGCCGGATGGCCCTGGGTGGCGAGCATCACCTCCGGCGAGGTTGCGGTGGCCGAGCTCGCCTGGGACGAGATCAGATAAGTCGCGCGGGCCGGTTTTTCGATCCAATAAAATAATTGACGCTCTTTTGATTCGCCTGATCGGGAGGGGCTGCGACAAGCTGCAGGAAGTCTGCATGGCGCTCTCGGAAACCGAGGGCGGGCGCGTCATCAGCAAGGACGGGGCCTGCGATATCGTGCGAAAAGCGGAGGAGAACGGCCTGGCACATGACCGGGAACGTCGGCGACGGCCACGTCTTTCTCTGCACCTGCTGCGGCCTGTGCGCCTCGGCGTGCCCGGCGGGGGCGATCGGTATCGTCCGCAAGGAAGATGCCGAAATGACGACGCCTCCCGACGATGAAATGGACTGGTGCCGGCGCAAGGCCGCACAGCGGGGAATAGACATTTCGCGCTTCATTTAGCGGCTGCCATGCAACTGCCTGGTCCCCCGGGGTGAAATCCATGCAATTGATCGAAAAGCGATACCGATTTAGTTGATTGCGGCTGATACACGGCCGGTCCGTGCGACTATTCTGTTCAGAGAGGGTATACCTGCCGGTTGGAATTCGACCGGGGCGCCGGGATTACTATTTTTGGAGTACCGCCATGGTAAAAATGCCCTTGGCGGAAAGGGTCGCCCTGTCCTGGTTTATGGAATAGACTTCCGATTCCACCACGGTAAACGAGCCCCCCGCGCGAAGCACCTGCGACCTGCATCGCAGTTTTTCTCCGCTCGCCGCGCGGAGCAGGTTCAGCTTGAACTCGAGGGTGATGACATACTCGTCGGCCCCGATAATGGTCGACGCCGCCCCGCCGGAGCTGTGGTCGGCGATCGTCGTCAGCACCCCGGCGTGGACATACCCGTTCTGCTGAAGATGATGCGACGCCACCGAAAGCTCCGTTTCGCACCATCCGGGGCCGCAGTCGGTGAGACGCACGCCGATGAGGTTGATGAAAGGCGCCTCTTTGAATCCGGTTTCAATAATGCTCCTGTAATCGCTGTTTTTGATCTGCATCCCGCCGCCTCGAACGATCTTATTTCCGCGAAGTCCTTCCGGGAGTGCGCCGGAACACTCTCCAGGACGGACCACAACCGGTGGTGTTCCGGAAGTATAATCTTCGGGGCCGAATAATTCAAATTAATAAAAGAAAAGGTATTGCGGGCGACGGTAATTTGAAATTCATTATTTTTCCGTCTGGACATTTATACGGGCATGTTGTAAATTATCCCAATTATGGAATTGCCGTAATTGTCGCATGGAGCATGCCGTCAAATATGGTGTTATACGTATACGGTCGCATAGGCCTGCTGCGGCGGGGATATGCGGGAGAGATATGCGATAAACCGTTTTTAACGGCAAATGGCCTGTTTCATAAATGGAGAATAAGGAGATTTCCCGCGATCGTTGTACTGGGAATCCCGGTGTTCGAATGTTATGATACAGGTCCGATACAGGCCGTACAAACTAATTACTAAACAAATACAAAGCCTGT
The DNA here is from genome assembly GCA_035477215.1 of Spirochaetota bacterium. NCBI lineage: Bacteria > Pseudomonadati > Spirochaetota > Spirochaetota bacterium. The sequence continues at coordinate 5,026 of DATIKU010000026.1, forward strand.
GTGGAGGTTTCTATGAAGCCGGATTTGTCAAAAGAAGAATTGAAGCTTTTCAGTTCGAAGACTCCGGACGATTTCATCGATCGCTCTCTTAAAGTGGACATACCCAGGGGCAGAAAGGCGTTCGTCGCCCGTCTGTGGCTCGGGAAAACCGGCTACCAGTCATCCGACATCGAATACGCCCGCAACCGGCACCCCTACTGGAAAGCGCGCAAGGGCGAAGGCGGAGCGGAGCGGGTGCTGCAGCGGCTTCATGAACATGATTACAGCACTGGCGAGAGCGTGGAATGGACCGAGAAAAGAATACAGAAGTTCATCGAGCTCAACGCCAAGGGCAAGAACGGGAAATACATCACCCGCGATTGGGAACTCGCGAAACGTTTTAAATGCAGTATCGCGACCATCCAGCATATGCGGCGCAAATACAACATGGCGACGAAGATCATCATTGCCGGCAAGGGCAAGGTAACGTCGAAAAAGCTCCTCGAATATCTTCAGATGGGCGAGGGATTGCTTCGCGAAATGACGCGCGCACTGTAATCGGGCGAGGGGGGTCTATGCCGCCCCTCCCGCAATCCGCCGTATAATGTGTGATTCGTAAATTCCCGTCGGCCGGTCTCCGGTGGCGATGGCCACCATTGCGCGCGCCACGTGCCTCGCTTCTATGGGACGATATTTGGCCAGGGGTCCCGCCATCAGCGGGGCGAGCGCCCGCGAGAGGACTCCGGCGATCTCCTCCGCGGGGCGCTTTTCCTTTCTCTCTCCCAATAGCAGCGACGGGCGGAATATGTGCACTGCCCTGAAGGCCGTTTCGCGCAACGCCGCCTCCACTTCCCCCTTCACCCGGTTATAGAAAACCGGGGAGCGGGGGTCCGCCCCCAGCGCGGTGACGATGAGAAACTGGCCGGCACCCGAGGCGGCGCAGACTTTCGCCAGGGAGAGGGGATAGGTGAAATCGACGGTATAAAACGCTTCCTTCGTCCCTGCCTTTTTTATCGTGGTTCCCAGGCAGCAGAACACATCATCGGCGGCGGCATGCGGCGCGAGCGTGTTCGCATCGTCGAAATCGACGATATGCTCGGCGAGCTTCGCATGGGACACGCCGGTCGATCGGCGCGTCAGCGCCTTCACCGCGGCATAGTGATCGTTCTCGAGCAGCAGCCGCAGCACATGCCCTCCGATCAGGCCGGTCGCCCCGGCCACAAGCGCCGTTTTTCGTGCCATCCCATCCTCCTGTATATTGTGCCGTTTTATTCCGATGCATCGTGCCCGGTGAATCCGATTGTCGGCATGGTTTTCGGAAGAGCTTTCATTGTGTTCGAAAACGGGCTGAAGTCAAGTACTCATTCGACGCCGGGTCATTTTTGCTTGAATATACCGGTGCAGCCCTCATCCTGTCCGGGGCGCCGGATACTGGCTCCGTCGGCGCCACAGATGCGGGGAGGATGGCAGCATGAGTATTTTTCGCGGCGGCGGACTTTCGGGCAGGACGGCGTTTTTTTTGTACGCGTTTGTCGTGGTGACCGCGTGCGGTCTTGCCCTCGCCTTGGGTTCGACGGAAAAATTTTCCTGGCCGCTTGGCGGGCTCGAACAGCTCTCCGCGACGTTGGGGGAGGTGCGCGGCCGGTCCCTGCACACCGGCGTGGATATCAAGACGCGCGGGCTCAACGGGCACCCCGTGTACGCCCCTGCTCACGGCACGGTGAACAGGGTGCTCGCAAAACGGAGCGGGTACGGGAATGCGCTGTTTCTCTCGCACGGCGGGATTGAATCGGTGTTCGGGCACCTGGACTCGTTCGGCGAAGGGGCGGCCCGGCTCAATACCTTCATCGGGATCGTAAAGCTTATGTATAATTCCGACGAAATAGACTTCCGTTTTAAAAAGACCGGGCCGGTGTTCGACAGGGGACAGATTGTTGCCTATACGGGCGAGACCGGCAGCGGACCGCCTCATCTTCATTACGAGCTCCGTGCCGGGGACCGGTATATCAATCCTCTCAAATTCCATGCGGTGCGCGATACGGAGCCGCCCGTAATCGACCGCCTGTATATATGCGTTGAGGAAGAGGGCAGCACCGTGGCCGAGCGGGCGATCCGGGTCCGCCGCGGGTGGCGTGGGTATGCGCCCGTGGAGCCCGACGTTTCGTGCGCGCCAGGTTCGCGCGTGTTCCTCAAGCTCGCCTGCTATGACCGGGTCAATTCGCGAAACAGCGTCGCCATCCACCGGATCGCCGTTTTCGAAAACGACAAAACCATATTTACCGTGATCTTCGACGAGGTCCGTTATTCCGATCTGCAGTATGGCCACATGATCTATGATATTTCCAAGTCGACCATCGACGGGTCGGCGACCTATACCTATTTTCTCTGCAAACGTGCGGGAAACAGGTTCAGCGGCATCGGCGCCGAGGGCGAAGGCTATATTGTGCCCGGTCGGCATCCGAAACGCGTTCGTGTCGTGGTGAGCGACTTCGCGGGGAATTCCAGTGTCCTGGAGCTTGTCATACGGGGAAACGGTCGTCCTGTCGAGTCAGCCGGGCGCGTCAAGTTTCGCAGGGGTGCTGTGGCCCAGCTTGCCGACGCAAGCGGCGCTTTCTCGGTTCGCCTGAGGAGTGACTCCCTGCGCTCCGACGCGCTGCTGGGACTCGAGGCGGCGGCCCCGGACGCCGTGCGCGACATTGCCGGGCTCGGGGCCGTAAAGGAAGCCGATCTCATCGCCGTGTGCGCGCTCCAGCCTTTTGACCTTCAGTACGCGGCACCGGTCGAGATCGCCATGAAGGGACCGCGCGGCCGGGATATCATGATTTACCAGTTTTTCGAGGGAAGACCGCCCCGGCCGATTCCTACATCGTATAACGTTTCAAGGGGGGAGTACCTCGGTCGGAGCGCGGCGGGCGGGTACTTCGCGCTGATACGCGATACCGTGCCGCCGGTCGTCAGCCTGCCTCCCACGCACGAGTTCCTGGCCGGGGAGGGGCCGTACAGCCTGCTTCGTCTGCAGGTATATGACGGTCTTTCGCGTTTGGACGAGTCTTCCCTGGAATGCATGGTCGACGGCGAGTCATTGCCATGTGCGTACGACAATGATCGGCGCTTGGTCGAAATCGTCCTGCCGCGGACGGCATTCGACGGCGCCTATCACCATGTTTTTCTCAGATGCTCCGATTCCGCCGGCAACACGGCGGCGTTCAGCAGCCCGCTGCGCTGATCGCGGCATCGCGCTTGCCGTCCTTCTTCCGTTTGTTCTCGTCGAGGATGGCTTTGCGTATGCGCATCGACGCGGGTGTTATCTCAACCAGCTCGTCGACGTTGATGAATTCCAACGCCTCTTCAAGTGAAAATCTGATGGGCGGAGTGAGGCGCATGGCGTCGTCGCTGCCGGCGGCGCGCATGTTGGTCAGCTTTTTCGTCTTCTGCACGTTGACGACGATATCGCCTTCCTTGTTGTTCTCGCCGACCACCTGCCCCTCGTAGACGCGCTCGCCCGGCGCGATGAAGAACCGCCCCCGCGACTGCAGGCTGTCGAGCGCGTAGGCGACCGCCTCGCCGGCCTGCATCGAGATGAGCACGCCGTTGGAACGGTGCGGGATCGATCCCTTGAAATATTCGTACTGGTAGAAGCGGTGGTGCATGACCGCTTCTCCGGCGCTCAGGTTGAGCAGGCGGGTTCGCAGACCTATGAGTCCCCGCGAGGGGATGTGGAACTCGAGGCGCTGCCGCGCCCCCATCGTATCCATGCGCTTCATCTCGCCGCGCTTTTTGCTTACCGCCTCGATCACCCTGCCGGCGCTTTCGGCGGGAACGTCAATAATCAATATCTCGATCGGTTCGGCCTTGCGGCCGTTGATTTCCCTAAAAATGACCCGTGGCTGTCCCACCTGGAACTCGTATCCCTCGCGGCGCATGTTTTCGATGAGGATGGAAAGATGCAGTATGCCCCTTCCGAAGACCTTGAAGCCCCCGACGGCGATGGACTCCTCGACCCGAAGAGCCACGTTGCTCTCGGTTTCCCTTAGCAGCCGTTCGCGAAGATGCCTGCCGGTGACGTATTTCCCCTCTTCGCCGAAGAAGGGCGAGTTGTTGACGAGGAAGATCATGCTCATTGTGGGCTCGTCGACCGCGATGATCGGAAGCGGTTCGGGATTTTCGTCGTCGGCGACGGTGTCACCGATCTCGACGTTCTCGAGGCCCACGATTGCGCAGATGTCGCCGCAGTCGACGCGCTCGGCGCGCAAGCGCTCCAGTCCCTCGAATGTATAGAGCTCGCGCACCGTCGATTTCTTCCGGGCGCCGTCGCGCCCAAGGAGGACCACCTGGCCGTTCTGGGAGATCGTGCCGCGGAATACCCGGCCGATCGCGATGCGCCCCACGTAGTCGGAGTAACCGATGGTGGTTACCTGCATCTGCAGGGGGCCTTCCTGCCGCCGTGGAGCGGGAATGCGCTCGAGTATGGTGTCGAGAAGCGGCGCGAGGTCGGTGCCGGGGGCGTCGGGCATTGCGGAAACCCATCCCTCCCTTCCCGAGGCGTACAGCACCGGAAAGTCCAGCTGTTCGTCGTGCGCGTCGAGATCGATGAAAAGGTCGTAGACCTCATCAAGTACTTCCGACGGCCGTCTGTTCGGCCTGTCCATCTTGTTGATGACGACGATGGGCGTCAGTTTAAGCGCGAACGCCTTCTGTAAAACGAAGCGCGTCTGTGGCATGGCTCCCTCGAAAGCGTCCACTAGCAGAAGAACGCCGTCGGCCATCTTTAAAACGCGTTCGACCTCGCCGCCGAAATCGGCGTGCCCGGGGGTGTCGATGAGATTGATCTTGGCCCCCCGGTACGGGATGGAGATGTTCTTCGCGAAGATGGTAATGCCGCGCTCGCGCTCCAGGTCGTTCGAGTCCAGGAAGCACTCGCGCACCTCCTGGTTTTCGCGGAAGACCCTGCACTGCATCAGGAGCTTGTCGACGAGCGTGGTTTTACCGTGGTCGACGTGGGCGATGATGGCGACGTTGCGTATTTCCATGATATTTTCCTTTCAGGTGGCTAAGAAAATTGCCGCCGGATGCCGCGGTCAAGCACTATTTCCGCTTTGAACGCCATAACTGACTGGACGTGGAGGGCCACTCGGGGGCGGATGCGTCCGGAGGATGGCTACAGTTTATCTCCGTTTGTACGGGTCTTCATTTTTTTTCCGCGACCGGCGGCCGCCGACCGCGGAAAAAACGCCTCAAACGTTACCGCCAGGCGCCGATTTTATCCAGCGGGTATATTGGCCGCGGAATTAAGCGATAGTCCAGGGAGAATACATCGACATTCGAGAGCCCCGGTGTCATGACGTTGACGGTCTTCCTGTTATATAGAAGGTAAAAAAAACGGAAGGGGAAGAGGTTCTTCACCACCACGACGTCCGCCTTCCAGAGGGAGAGTCCCAGGTCGGTGAAATACGAGGGCCGGGGCGTCGAATCGGGCTGCTCGGTCAGGATGAGGTGCACTCCCCGGTCGCGCAGGATTACCGTTTTGCCGAGCCTGCCCTCGCTTTTATGGATGAGGATTCCGGTAAAGACGAACGGGCGGTTGTAGATTTTATCAAGCTTTCCACCCACCGAGACGCTTATGCTTTCGTTCAGCTCCTTCGCGTAAGCGCGCGATGCGGCCTCGCCGTCGCGAACGGGCACATACGATACAAGGTCGGGCGCCTCCTCGACCAGGCTCTTGAGAATCCAGGTGTTCTCGCCGGGGGTGCCGGTGCCCACGGCGTCGGAGGCGTCGCAGAAGACGACCGTGCCGAACATCCGGGCGATGTTCTTCGAACGGGCGATGGCGATGGCCTCCTGCGGGGTGCTTCCGCGCGGATGCGAAGCGTCGCGCACCTCCCAGTTCATGTCGGCGATCGTATCGGCGAGCTTTTCCGCGAGCGCGAGGTCGCCGTCGGTCACCGCGACCGTGCTCCAGCCGAGCTCGGGATCGTCCAGCCATATGTGCACCGGAAAATTGGAGACGCAAAGGACGCGCGGATCTTTTTCCATTTTTCGCATCGCCTTGAAGATGGACCGCATTGGCGCGAGGAAATCGATGTTCATCCCTCCCCCTTTAAGAAGGCGCATCTTGCGCCAGGCCATTACCGGCTTCACCTCGCCCCGGAGCGTCTTTACGAGGATTTCGCCGGCGCTGTATCCGATGTCGTAGTGGTCGCGGTGCGGATTGGTGCGGTAGCCGATAACAAAGGTCGCCAGCTTCATGCGCCTCTGCGTGAGGTTGGCATGAAGATCGAAGGTTGCACCGATCGGAACCGTCGTGCTCACCTCGCTGCGGATTGCGGCGAGGAGATCGCCCTCGGGATCGCGCATGCCCTGGACGCCCATCGCGCCGTGCAGGGAAAGGTAGATGCCGTCGAGCCGGTCCAGCTTTTTGAGACCGCTCACGATCTCATTCTTTAACCTTTCGTAAAGGGCGCGCTCCAGCGGTCCGCCCGACATTGAACGGGCCTTGAGCACCGGGGCTATTGCGAATTCCCCGCGGCCGAGCTTTTCGATTGCCGCTATGCATCCGCCAAGCTCGAGCTTTTCTTTTTTACTGAAGGGGATGATGTCGGCGCCGCGCAGCAGGCTTGTCGAGCGGAACATGGCCTCGGTGGTCGGCACCCGCGAGAAGGAATTGCTCTCCTGGAGCAGTTCAACGATAGCGATGGTCTTAACGGGGCCGCGCGAGGCCTCTTCTTCTTGAGGCGCACAGGCCGCAAGGATGAGGGCCGCCACGGACAGGGAAGCCGACAGTAACAGGGTGTGTCGCATGGGATACCTCCCGGTGTTGGATTATTAAGGGCATTGAATGCATCCGCGCCCAGACTAACAAAAAGTGATCGAATTGCACTATCTTTTTTAAATCCATTTCGCCGAAATAACCCGGCCTGGCCGTTGGGTCGGGAAGCCGGGTGAGGATGAGATGGATGCCGTCGCTTTTGAAGCGCTCGTAGAGTTCCCGTTCCGGGGGGCCGCCGGAGCCCGATCGAGCCTTGAGTATCGGCGGTATCTCCACCGAACCACTGCCGTGCTTCTCGATGGCCTGCATGAAGACTCCAAGCTCGAGCTTCTCCTTTTTCGCGACGGGGAGTATATCCCCGCCCCCCAGGGATTCCGGGCGGAAATTATCCTTGCCGGCGGGCATGATGGTCTCCGCACACGACCTTGCCTGTCGCGGGGAGGGCCGAAGAACATCTTTACCCGTCCCGGGTAAGCGCTATCCTCGCGGCGACATCTTCCCCGCTCCTCACGGGTGTTCGGGGACAGACGCACTGATACTTCCACGAAGGCCGGTGCGCGTCAAGAAATTATAAAGATGGTCTTAGTTGTTGCGGATATGGATTGTCCGCCGCTCGACCCCCAGGAATGGGCGGATGCCGAGCATGCTGAAAAAAAGATCGTTGCTCTTAATGGACACCACGCTTCGGACTTCCCGAAGCCTGAAGGAAAACAGGGCGGTAACGATAATGCGCAAGACGGACGAGATGACGAGGATCGTGAGGATTCTGTACCCCATGATCGGCGGAACCTGCGTCGCAAGAAAGCCGCCGAGGAGCGCGCCCGCGCTCAGCATAACGCCGTTGAGCACATTGAAGTACGAAATGTACCGCACGCGCTTGTCCGGGGCCACCGCGTCGTATATGAAATTTGAGGCGCTGAGGTTGAATCCCGCCCACGCGAAGCCTGACACGATCTGCGCGCCGACCAGGAAAACCGGGTGACGATCGATGAGCCAGAGCAGGGGGATGATGGAGATGATCGGGGCGGTGAACTGCATCACGCGCACGTTCCCTATCGAGTCGGCGAGTCTCCCCCATCGTCGCATCATCAGGTACATCACGAGCGTCGCCGTCACCAGCACCACGGAGAATTCGAAATAGCTGAAGCCGAGGTCCCGGAGCATGAGCACGGTGAAGAACGGCGCGGCGATGTTCACCGAAAAGTTGAGGAGCGAAACGAAAATAACGAAGCGGGCGAAATCGCTCGACTTGAGCCTGCCGATGAAACTCTTCAGCGCGACCTTCCGGGCCGGGCTGTGTCGCACGGGCGGGTCGTACATGCGGCGCAGGTAGGCCCACGACAGCAGCCTGAAGACGAATGCGATTGTGAAGACCGCAACGAAACCGAAGCCCAGGCGCTCCTCGGGCATGCCGTGCAGCACCAGGCCCGCCGCAAGCGAAGCGCAGACGATGATGACGCCGAGCACGCTGTTTCGCCAGCCGAAATAGGCGCCGCGTTTGCGCACCGGGATGAGGTCGGACATGAGGCTCCCCCATGCGGGAAGCGCGATCGCACCCGAGGCGGTGAAGAGCACCGTGAGAAGGATGAGGAGCTCTGTCGTCAGCGCACCGAGTGCGCCTGTCGCCGCGACCGCGAACAGCGAAATGGCCTGTATCAGCACGAAGGTGGTGATAACGCGCTTGCGCGTGCGGAATGTCCGGATGAAGTCGATCGTCTTCATCTGGGCGAGCGAGGCGACCAGGTTTGGAAGCGAGACCAGCACCCCCACCTCGCGCACGGTCCCGCCCAGAAAGAGGAGGAGCGGCGTGAAATACTCCTGCGTCAGACCGATCATGCCGCTTGCGAAAATGCCGTCCATGAAGGAGAAGCGAAGCGATTTTCTTACGGTCCCGCGCTCAATGACCGCCACGTTTCAACCCCCGATGTAAAGAGTGTGTAATCATACCGTGGCACCGTTCGCTTACTGGCCGGCGAGGAGCAAAACGAGCCCCTTGCGGACGATCATGACTGCGATCGCCGCGAGGAAGAGGCTGGTGATCTTGGACAGGGCTTTCGACCCGGCCTCGCCGAGAATGCGGCCGATACGAGAAGAGAGGGAGAAGATGGCGCCCGCGATGAGGATGTTGAGCGTCACCGATATCAGGGTGGGGATGATTCCGTACTCTTCGATGATAAGCAGCGATGTGGCCAGAAGCGCCGGGCCCGCCAGAAGCGGCGTACCCAGCGGCACCACGCCGAGTTGCTTTTGCGAGATTTTCCGGTCGCCCTGGGAGCCGAGTATGTCGAGAATCGCGATACAGAAGAGCACTACTCCGCCCGCCACCATGAAGTCGCCCACGGTGATGCCGAGGAAGCGGAAGATGAGCTTGCCGAGGAAGATGAACCCCACCGCCAGACAGAGAGCGGTCAGCAGCGACTCGAAAAGCACGCGTCGCTTCTCCTCACGTTCCATCTTTTCCGTGAGGGAGATATAGATGGGAAGCGTGCCGATGGCGTCCACTGCCACGAAGACGGGAATGAAGGCCATGAGCAGGTTTTTGAAGAACTCTTCCATGATGAACGGCTACCAGCGCGCGGCGATTCTGTCAATGGATAATCGGTCGGGTCATTTTGTCCCGACAAAAAGTTGATGACATTTTCGCATCGAAGGCGACGATTCCCGCAAAAAGACGACTCGAATCGCCATCTTCGGATAGCCGACATCACTAAAAACGAATGAATACGGGTTTAACGAAATACGCCGCGCCGGCAAACCGGCTCCTCTCGCTCGACACCTTTCGCGGCCTCACCATTGCCGCAATGATTCTCGTTAACAACGCCGGGGACTGGGGCCACGTGTTCGGGCCGCTCCGGCACGCCCGCTGGCACGGCTGGACCATGGCCGATCTTGTATTTCCCTTTTTTGTGTTTATCATGGGCGCGGCGATTCCCCTTGCGCTGGGACGGCGGCTGGAAAAAGGCGAGTCCCACCGGCGCGTTGCATGTTCGGTATTGCAGAGGACCGTCATCCTGCTTGTTCTCGGATTTCTCCTGAACATTCTGCCCGGGTGCGATTTCGCCGCTGTCCGCATTCCCGGCGTTTTACAGCGTCTCGCGCTCTGCTATCTTATGGGTTCGCTCGTATTCCTCGCCTCGCGGCGGCCCGCGCTGTGGTGCGTCGCCGCCCTCGCGCTCATGGCCGCGCACTGGGCCGTACTCGCGTTTGCGCCCGTTCCCGGGTATGGCCCCGGAGTGCTCGAACCCGAGGGGAACGCCGCCTGGTACGTCGACAGCCGCCTGTTCGCGGGCCACACCTATCGGCACGCTCCCGCCCCGGGCTTCGACCCGGAGGGCCTGCTCGGCACACTTTCCGCGGCCGCCACGGCGCTTTTCGGCATGCTTACGGGGGCGTGGATGAAAAAGGAGCGCATCCAGCAAAATTGCTTCCGCGGTCTTTTCGCCGCGGCGAACGGGATGATTGTTGCAGGCCTGGTGATGAACGAATTGCTGCCCATCAACAAGAACCTCTGGACGCCGGCCTTCGCCGTCTTCACCGCGGGCTTTGCGCTCTACTTTCTGCTAATGTGTTTCTGGGTGATGGATGTCAAACGGTGGCTGCGCCCGGCGATTCCTTTTGTCGCGCTCGGATCGAACGCCCTGGCCGTGTATGTGCTTTCGTCACTCGTGGCGAAAACTCTGGTCGCTATCACCGTTGCCGGGGCCGATGGAAAGGCGCTCTCTCTGAAGACGGTTATCTTCACCATGATCTTCGCTTCATGGATGGAGCCGTACACCGCGTCGCTTGCGTACGCGATGGTATACCTCTTCCTGTGGGGTGCTGTTGCGGTGGTTATTTACCGGCGAAATATTTTTATAAGAGTTTAGCAAAGAGTATCTTTGTGCTTGGATTCCTATACACTTTTAGGAGGCCATAGGTTCTCTCTTTCGACACGTTTCACTATTACATCGTCTGAAACCAGAAATGGTTTCGCCAAGGTTGGTGCCACACTTTCAAGCACCTGCTCGGGTTCTTTTGCAAGTATTTCCAATAATGAGTTCTCTTCTAGCTTGATGTATATTTTCCATATTTCTTCTTGAAGATGGTTTTTAGGCACTAATAGTCGTCCGGCGAATTCGTTTGCTTGCCACTCGAATTTGCGGTGTTCGGATTCCGGCATGTTTAATATAAAGTCAGCATACTCCCTTGGAGATTCAAAGTGAAGTTCTTCGTATATTGAGCGATGTAAGATATAATGTCCAATTTCATGTGCGAAGGAGAATCTCAATCTTTTCTCATATCGACCCATTGGATCCATATATTGTTCATGATCGACAATTATACCCGCAAAATCACTCCGAATAAACGCGTCGATTTTTGCATACTGTCTGATGTAATGTTCTGGAATAATATTCATTTTTAATTCGACTTCGATTATCTGTTCTATATCTACTGGCAAAATTCCAGTTGGCCAATGCTGCTTGCGAAATTCCTCAACGATTCCCCATATCTCCTCCCGGGGAACAAAATTGCACTTGAAAGAATCTACAGTCATTTCCCCTCCTTTCTTATTATTTCGATAAGCTTTGCAAGCTCTTCAGGTGTCGGTTTTACGCTTCCAATGGTCCTAAAGAAAACTGGTAAAGCTTTAAGTACATCCTGATCAGACATAAGATAATCGGGAATTTTACCAGCGTCGATTTTTGCATAGTCCGTCAACATGTTCCACTCTTCCGAATTCATGCCAATATTCAGCAACTTCGCTATTCTCCTCAGTTTTCCCTCATCCTGAGGTGGAGAAAGAATGCCTCTTTCGACTTTACTCCAGTTGCTGGCGTCCTCATCCAGTTGTTTGCAGAATTCTCGTAAGGAAAGACCAAGCTCATTTCTCCGATCCTTTATAAATTCTCCGAATGCCATACCTGACCCTCCTTTAGATTTTTTAGTAAACTTTATTGATGTGGTATCTACATTACCATGTGGTAATAATAATACCACATATATTATCGTCAAGCAATATTATTTTCAGAAAGTTTATAAATTTTAAAATCTAACGATATGTTTTGTTGATCATATTGAATAATTGTGTTCATTTCCGTTGAGGCGTCTCGGATAAAAAGGGAAATACTTTTATTTGTAAATATTTAAATAGACCAGGCATTCGATGAATTCATAATTAGTTTTGATTATTAATGGGCTTCGTGTCGTAAATATTATTGACACCGCACGGGCGGTGTGCTTAGTTGGATACCACAAGGGCGAAAACGATGACAACCGCGCGAAACAGCTCCATTCTTCTACTGGCCCTACTATTAAACCACAGGGAGAGCGCGTGGTGCGTTTCGTGATGTAGAAGAACTACATTGTGCCAGTCAAAGGCCGTCATGGAAACCACCATGGCGGCTTTTTTATTTTCAGGACGCTGGAGGTGAAGGGGATGCATATCCCGCGAAGTCTAAGGAATTGTGAATGATGAAGTGCCGGACGGATAACCGACATTACAACAGGAGAAACTACAATGCATGACAACAGGATAATCATTTTTGATACGACACTTCGCGACGGCGAGCAGTCGCCGGGATTCAGCATGAACATGGACGAAAAGCTCCACTTCGCCGACCAGCTCGTCAAGCTGGGTGTCGATGTCATCGAGGCGGGCTTCCCCCGTTCGTCCCAGGGGGACTTCGACGCGGTACGGCGCATCGCCGGACGCGCAAGGGGCGCACAGGTGGCGGGGCTCGCGCGGGCCAGCTTCGACGACATCGACACGGCCTGGGAGGCGCTCAAGGAGGCGGAGAACCCGCGCATCCATACCTTCATTTCAAGCTCCGATATTCACATCGAGTACCAGCTCAAGAAAACGCGCGAACAGGTGATGGAACAGGCGGTTGCCTCGGTAAAGCGGGCGTGCTCGTACACCTCGAACGTTGAGTTTTCGCCGATGGACGCCACGCGCAGTGACCGGGAATACCTTGCGCGGATGGTCGAGGCGGTGATTGAGGCGGGCGCCGCCACGGTGAACATCCCCGACACGGTCGGATATTCAATCCCGTCGGAGTTTCACGATCTTATCGCATTTTTGTTCGAGCGCGTAAAGAACATCCACCGCGCCGTCATCTCGGTGCACTGCCATAACGACCTCGGGCTCGCCGCCGCGAACGCCCTCGCCGCCATCCAGGCCGGCGCGCGCCAGGTCGAGTGCACCGTCAACGGAATCGGCGAGCGCGCGGGGAACACTTCGCTCGAGGAAATAGTGATGGCGGTGAAGACCCGCTCTAACATCTTTAACGTGATTACGGGCATCAACACAAAGCAGATCATGGCGACCTCGAAACTCCTGACGCACATAACGGGCGTTTCCGTTCAGCCGAACAAGGCGATCGTCGGCGCCAACGCATTCGCCCACGAGTCGGGGATACACCAGGACGGCATGCTCAAGAACGCCATGACTTACGAGATCATGAACCCCGAGGACGTGGGTATCGGCCGGTCGAACATCGTGCTGGGCAAGCACTCGGGACGCCACGCGGTCATCGCGCGGCTGAAGTCCCTCGGTTACGACCTGGCCGGCGAGGAGCTGGAGCGCTTCTTTAAATATTTCAAGGCGCTTGCCGACGCCAAGAAGCAGATATTCGACGAGGACCTCGAGGTGCTCATCGGCGAGACCGTCTACAAGGAGAAGGGGCGCTTCAAGGTAACGAACGTGCAGATATCGACGGGCATGTTCTCGCCGCCGATGACGCTCGTTACGATCAAGGATCGCGAGAACGAGGGCGCCGAAGTGTTCGACGTGGCCGCCGGGAACGGCGGCGTGGACGCGGGCATCAACGCGGTCAGGAAGATCACAGGCACCGGCGCGCGCATCGAGTCGTTCAACCTCGTGGCGATCACGGGCGGCTCCGACGCGCTCTGCGAGGTGACGGTGAAGGTCGCCGAGGAGTACGAGGGTAAAACGCTCAAGGTTACGGGAAGCGGCGTCAACATCGACATCTCGGTGGCCGGTATCTTTTCGTTCGTCGACGCGCTCAACAAGATGGAATACCGCAAGAAAGTGAACGGCGTGCGCGAGCGGGTCGAGGCGCGAGTGTGATCGTTTTCTGATATTGCTTGAAGGCGGAGGCGGGGATACGTCGTCGATATAAGCTGGCGGAATACGACAATCAGTGGGATGGGCAACAACCACGTCATCATCCCGAACTCGACGCTCGCCAAAGCCGTCGTCACGAACTACCGCATGCTCCGGGCGGAGCTCTCGGTTCTGGCGCCCGTCGGCGTGGCCTACGACAGCGACCTCGAGCTCGTTGAGCGCGTGACGTTTGAGGTGGCCGGTTAAATCCGGCGCGAGATTCCCGGGGCGGTCGCGGAGTTCGAGCCGATGGCGCGCTTTGCCGGTTTCAACGACCCGGCGATCGGATTCAATGTCATTTTACGCGCGTGCGAGTCTGTAGAACAGTACAAGCTGCGACACGAGTTCATCAAGTGTATACACGGGCGATACGCCGCCGGGGGGATCGAGATACCCTTCCCGATCAGGACCGTGCACTTCAAGGAAAGAAAGCTTGAAAAAATAAATGACCGGGCGTACACTGAGAGCGATAGATACGCTTATATTAGGATATTCCAATGCATAATATCTTGATGTACTCCGACGAGATCTCCCATGTCGAATACGATCCCAATCATCCCTTCAAGCCGGGGAGGGGGAAACAGCTTATGGACCTCCTCAAACGGCATAACCTCATCTTCGAGGAAAATCAGAAGGTGATAAGCCCCCGGCCGCTCGACGAGAGCCTGCTCCTTCTCGCCCATACCCGGTATTACATCGACCTCTTAAAGCGGGCCGACGAGGGAGAATTTTCGCTCGAGATGCTCGAGGCGGGACTCGGCACCGGCGATAATCCCATTTTCCCGGGGATGTACCGCTTTTCGCTCATCACCTCGGGGGGCACATGGCAGGGAGCCCAGATGCTCGATGCCGGCGAGGCGCGCTTCGTGTTCAATCCCATCGGCGGTTTTCATCATGCGGGGAAAAACCACGCCGGCGGCTTCTGCTACGTCAACGATATCGGTATCGCTATTATGGACCTTATCAGGAAAGGACGGCGTGTCGCCTATATCGATATAGACGTTCACCACGGCAACGGCGTGCAGGACCTGTTTTACAAGGACGACCGTGTGCTCAAGATTTCAATCCACGAATCGGGTATAACGCTCTATCCGTGGAGCGGCTTCCAGAATGAGATCGGCGTTGACGCCGGCACCGGCTACAACGTCAACATCCCGCTCCTGAAGGGGACCGACGACGAGGTGTACTTGGAGGCGTTCGAATCAGTCGTACCGCCGCTGGTAAAGGCGTTCAAGCCGGACATCGTCTTCGCCCAGATCGGCGGAGACGTGCATCGCGAAGACCCGCTCGCCCATCTTCGCCTGACGTCAAACGGGTACAAGCGCGTAATCCGGATCATCAACGAGCTGTCGCCCAGAATCATGGCGACCGGTGGCGGGGGCTACAACGTCTACAAGACCTCCGCGCTCTGGGCGCTGGCGTGGGCCGCCTTCTGCGGTATCACGCCGAGCGACCACTATGCCGGCGTGGTGGGGGGGATGATGTACGGGCCCGAGGCGCACGCGGGAAGCCTCGACGACGAGCCGTTTACCGCGAAGGGCGCCGAAAAGGACGAATGCCGAAAACATGCCGAAGAGGTGGTCGACTACATCCGCAAACAGGTTTTCCCGATACACGGAATAGGGTAGATAGCATGGAATTCAGCGTGTGCCGGGCCGCCGGCCGATGAAAAGCGCGTTCACCAAGTCGCGCCAGCTCCTCTTCGTGGCCGTTATACTCCTCGTGCTTATCCTCTCCAACGGAGCCTTCCTCTTGCGCGAGGTAAGCAGGCTGCAGAACGACGCTCGCATCATCAACTATGCAGGCATCATGCGCGGCTCGATCCAGCGCGCGTGCAACCACGAGCTTGCCGGCCGGCGCGTCGAAGCCGTCATCGGCCAGGTCGATGCGCTTATTGCAAGTTTCGAGAACCGCGATCACGGGTTCGAGATCAAAATGTTCGAAGAGCGGTTTTTCAAGGAGCTCCAGGAACTGAAGGCGACATGGAGCCTGCTGAAGGGCCAGATTTCGGCGTTCCGCGCTTCCAACAATGACAGAAACCGGGAGCGCGTGCTTGCCCTTGCCGAACAGTGCTGGGCCGCGTCCAACCGCCTCGTCTACACGACACAGTACGCGTCCGAGGCCAAGCTCAATGTGCTCGAATATGTCTTTATACTGATCGTCCTCAACGCAATCGCCGTGCTCATCATCATCGACCTTGTCCGAAGCTACGTGCGCCAGCGGCTCGAATTCGCCGCGCACCACGACCAGCTTACGGGCGCGCTCAACCGCTACTCCTACACCATAGCCCTGGAGCGCGAGGTGAAGCGGAGCCGGCGCTACGGTTCACCGCTCTCTCTCCTGTTGTTCGATATCGATAACTTTAAAACGGTCAACGATACCCACGGACACAAGGCGGGAGATTACGTGCTCAGGGAGGTGGTGCATATCGTGTCGGAACAGATCCGTGACAGCGATTTCCTGTGCCGCGTGGGCGGCGAGGAGTTCGTGGTGATCGCGGTCGAGAGCGACTGTAAAAGCGGTGGCGCCATGGCCGAGAAGCTCCGCGGGATGATACAGAAACACAATTTCCAAACTACGGGCCGCATCACCGTGAGTTTCGGCGTCGCCGGGCTCGGCGCGGAGGAGAATTCCGATTCATTTTTCAGACGGGCCGATGCCGCGCTCTACCGCGCCAAGCAGGCGGGCCGAAACAGGGTTGCCTGCGCGGTGATGAAGGACTGAAAAGACCCGCGGGATGCTGTGATAGATACGGCTGTAAAATTACGGTTAACGTAGCCATGCGACCGGTAAAATCCGGCCTGCGGGAGTAGCGACAATGTCGCGCCCGTGATTAACAAATGGGGCCGCATCCCGAATCGTTCAACCCCCGACCTTCTCCATCGTGCACGATATTCCGCCGTCGCGCGCTATCTCAATATTCGCGTAGCTTCCTTTCTTGAAAGCACCCGTATTGACGATGATGGAGTCGCCGAAGCGCTCGACACCGCCCGCCTCATGGATGTGGCCGCAGACACACAGGTCGACCCGGTTCTGTTCTATAAAGCTCCTCACGCTTTTACTGCCGCCGCGAAGATAGAGAAACGTCATGTCGCGCAGGCCGCGTGGTGGGGCATGGGATACGAGCACCCTGACCGATACGTTTGCCGCCGCCGCGACGCCTTTGCGCAGCATTTCGAGTATTTCCGGTTCGCGGTAAATCGTCCGTGTGGGAATCGGCGTGGGTGATGAGCCGCCCAGCCCGAAAAACCCGATTCCGCCGATGATCCGTCCGTCGGCGTGAATACCGATGCCTTTCTCCCGTAAAAAATCCCCGACCGCCGGCTCGTCCCAGTTGCCGTGGACCGCGAGAATGTTACGGTTGAATGACTCGATCAGCGCGATCACCTCGCGGGCCTCGGCCGTGCGCCCGGTGTGAGTAATATCACCGGCGACGATCACGAGGTCGGCGTGCCGAATGTCGTTGCCGGCGCGCTCGATCATGCTCCTGTTTCCGTGAATGTCGGCCATCGCCAGAATACGGACCGGTCCGGGAGCGGGTTTTTTCACTTTCGTGGGCTTCATCTCATTCCTCCTTCAGCAATCGCGCCGCTTCATCCATCGATTTCGCGCTTTTCAACCGGGCCAGTTCCTCCGGTGACTCCCGGAGCTTCTCAAGAGCGTTGAAGAAACGGTCCAGTACGTCGCCGGCGAAGGCGTGGGCCAGGAAGATGTGAGTGTGCGGGATGCGTCGACCGCGCGCGTAAATGCATACGAATTCGGGCTTCAGAGCCTTCATCATTTTCGAGCCCACCTCGCGCGCCGGCTCGAAGAGGCTCTGCGTCTCGGCCGCGGGGACTCGTGCCGCCACGGCACATGCCGCTTCGGGATAACCGGGCAATGCCCTTTCGTGCAGGGATGTATGTCGAGTATCGCCATGGAGATTTAGTTCTCGCGAACGATACGGGCCGGCGAACGGCCGGCGATGATTTCGCAGAATACGCACTTTGTCTCGGGCATCGAATGTCCTCGGGCGGTGATTCCACACGGTAAGATAGTTCATACAATACTGCCGTTGCGATGGTCAAGCACAAACGGCCTCGAGGCGCCCGTCCGGGAGCGGAAATGCCGTGAAGTCTGTTGACAAAAATCCCCGTGGAGCCTATTCTGAGCGCGATGCATTCAGGGAGACGGTCATGAACTACGTCGATTCGCACGCGCACTTCGATCTCTGCGCCGAAGAAGGGGTCGACACCGCCTCGCTCGTCCATGACATGGCGAAGAGCGGCGTACGCCGCGCCGTGCAGGTGTCGATCGAACCTTCCGGTTTCGCGTGGTCGCGCGATTTCGCGAGGGACAACCGCGACTCGGGCGTACTCTTCACGCTGGGCATTCATCCGTCCTCCCGCGCTGACAACAACGACCTCATCCACCTTTCGGACTTCGTGCGCTCGGTGATCGACTCGCCCGAGGCCGACCTCCTCTTCGGCATAGGCGAGACGGGCCTCGACTTCTACCGAATGCGCCAGCCGTGCGGGGATCAGATGCGCTCGTTCGAATACCAGGCTGATCTGGCCGCAAGCCTGGGCCTTCCGCTCATCGTGCATTCCCGCGACGCCATGGACGAAACGATCGACGCACTCGCCGCCGCGGCCCTTCCGACCGGCGTGATGCACTGTTTCTCCGGCGGCAGCGCGGCGGCCCGGCGCGTTCTCGACCTTGGATTTTATATCTCATTCGCCGGTAACCTAACGTATAAAAACGCTACCGACCTGCACGACGCCGCGCGCTATGTGCCGCTGGATCGCGTGCTCCTGGAGACCGACGCTCCGTTTCTCGCGCCGGTTCTCTACAGGGGCAGACGCAACAGCCCCGGGCTCGTTATACATACGTACGAGTTTTTCGCAGACCTGCGCGGCGAGCCCCTCGCGGGCATCGTCGAACGTGTGTTCGGAAATTTCGAGGCGCTCGCGCGCAGGGGATGATGGAACCATGAATTCAAAACGCTATTATTCCGACTTCCTGGTGATCGGCAGCGGAATAGCCGGCCTCACCTTCGCCATCAAGGCGTCGGCGCTGGGCACCGTGCACATCGTCACAAAAAAGAAAAACTTCGATTCGAACACCAACTACGCGCAGGGTGGAATCGCATCCGTTATCGCCCCCGGCGACACCTTCGACGAACACGTGGAAGACACCCTGAAAGCGGGCGCCGGGCTCTGCAACCGCAGGGCGGTCGAAATCCTGGTGTCGAATGGTCCCGACCGGGTCCGCGAGCTCATGGAATGGGGGACGCGTTTTTCCACCGTGCGCGACAGCTCGGGGAGCGAGGTCCTCGACCTGGGACGGGAGGGCGGGCATTCGCGGAACCGGATTGTCCATGCCACGGACCTCACGGGCCGGGAAATCGAGATGGCCCTGCTCGAGAGAATCGCCGAGAACCCGCGCATAACGGTGTTCGAGGACCACACGGCCGTCGATCTCCTCACCGAGCACCAGCTGCAGCGCGAGCCGATTGACGGCGTCAGCTGCTACGGCGCCTATATCATAGAAAATTCGACCGGCGACGTGCATGTTTTCAATGCCGCCGTTACCATACTTGCATCCGGAGGCGCGGGCCAGGTGTACCAGCATACCACCAACCCCGAGATCGCCACGGGCGACGGGATCGCCATGGCATACCGGGCCGGGGCGCTTATCGCCGACATGGAATTCATGCAGTTCCATCCCACCACGCTGTACGTCGAAAACCAGCAGGGAAGGAGTTTTCTCATCAGCGAGGCCGTGCGCGGGGAGGGGGCGGTGCTGTTGAACGCGCGCGGAGAGCGGTTCATGGAGCACGTGCACCCGCTCAGGGATCTCGCGCCGCGAGATATCGTCGCGCGGGCCATCGATATGGAGCTCAAGAAAACGGGCGAGCGCTGCGTGTACCTGGATATCTCGTTCAAGGAGAGCGACTTCCTGATGCATCGATTCCCCCACATTTATTCCAATTGTCTGAAACGCGGCATCGACATGGCCTTGCAGCCCATCCCCGTGGTGCCCGCCGCGCACTATCTCTGCGGCGGCATTGTGTCGGATCTCAAGGGGCGCACCTCAATAAGACGCCTTTATGTCTCGGGCGAGTCGGCCTGCACCGGCGTGCACGGTGCCAACCGCCTCGCAAGTAACTCGCTCCTGGAGGGAGTGGTGTTCTCGCACAGTTCGTTTGCGCATATCGAACATTCGCTCGGCGGGCGGCTGCAGTCGATAGAGAGGCCCGAGTTTCCGCACTGGAACAAGGAGGGGACGTTCGATCTGGAGGATTGGATTCTCATCCAGCACAACGTGGAGGACGTAAAACGCCTCATGTGGGACTATGTCGGCATCGTGCGCTCGAACCTGCGCCTCCAGCGCGCGTGGCGACGCATACATCTCCTCGATGAGGAGATAAAGGATTATTACCGGCGGACAACCATCCATCCCCAGATGGCGGAGCTGCGCAATCTGGCAACCGTGGCCAGGCTCATCATTCGCAGCGCCATGACACGTCTGGAAAGCCGCGGGCTCCACTACAACACCGATTATCCGGAACCGGTCGAGGAGATGCGGAAGAACGTGGTGCTTCGTCAGGCGAGCGAGCCCCGGCTCGAACCGCTCGATGACGTGTCGTTCGACTGAGCGCGGGACGGCACGGTTTTAATGATTGAATTTTCACGAGGGAAGGCCTTCACTGTCGCCGGACATCGCGATGTCCGATCAATCCGCGCGGAGGACGTTCCCATTATGCCCCGCGAACTCATACTCAGTGGAAGGGTGCAGGGGGTGGCGTGCCGCTATTATTGCGGCCAGTACGGCCGAATAATGGGCCTGCGCGGCTCGGCGACAAACCTGTCCAACGGCACCGTACGCGTGCTGCTCGACATCGAAGACGACGATGCGGCGCGCGAGTACATGCGGGCACTCAGGCAGAATCCGAAGCGCATTGCTTTTTACGGTTATATCGAGCGCATAGACGTGCGGTGGCACGCGGGGCCGATTGAGGGTGA
>DATIKU010000027.1 GCA_035477215.1 Spirochaetota bacterium
CGAAAAGGTCGCTTTCCAGCGAATGCTAAACGCGAACGGCGCGCTGGAGAAACTTACCCTTCCGTAAACCGTACTCGCCCGCCGAAGAGGCTGCCTTTCGGGCTCCCTCTCCGGCGGCCGGTTTTCTTCCGATACCGTCAACACGGTGATATCGTGTCCCTGTTTCCACGATTACCGCCGCTTAGTCTCCTAATTTCAGCTTTCCCCGTTTCCCGGGCGGGCCCGTTTTGTATATATAGTTGGGCTCGGCATATTCGATGGCGCCGCCGTTTTCTGCTATTTCCCGGATCATCTCCGGACCGGGATCCTCCTTTATCTTAAGCTTGTACAGCCTGTCACCGACGGACAGCATTTCGACGATGCCGTATCTCCCGTAACGCTTCTCTATTTCCTCTTTTCCGGCGCCGCGGCCGAGTTTTATCAGATACTCCCCCGGCGCCCTGTTTTTTTGATCGGACAGGTTTTTAATCCCTTTTTCGTTATCGCCATCGGCACTTGTACACGCCGCGGGGAAGATGATCAATGCCGCCGTTAACAGCAAAGAACGTCCGATGATTTTTGATCTCATAATTCCTCTGTCCATAATCTCGACGATACTGGGCCTGTGATTGAAAGAACCACCCGGCACCGTCCGCGCTTCGCGCGGGCATCGCGCCTCAGGCGCTGCGGACCAGAATCTCCTTCGTCAAATCCATGTAATCGCTCGCCCCGCTCGAATCGGGCTTGTACTCGAATATCGTCTTTCCCCAGCTCGGCGCCTCCTGCAGCGAGACGTTTTCGCGTATGAGCGTTTCGAAGAGCTTGCCCGGCAGGCGCTTTTTGGTTTCCTCGACCACCTCGCGATTGATCGTTTTATTGGCGTTGTACATCGTCGCGATGATCCCGGTTATCTCAATCGATTTATTGAGGCGCTTCTTCACCATCTCGGCCGCCTCGAACAGGTTGTACATGCCGTGGAAGGGGAGGAATTGCACCTGAAGCGGCACATAAATCTCGTGCGCGTAGGTCAGCGCGTTGAGCGTAAGCACGCCAAGTGACGGCGGACAGTCGATGAGCGTATAATCATAATCGCCCAGGTCCGCCAGGGCGTCGCGCAGAAGGAACTCCTTGGCGGGTATCGGCAGGAACTCAAGCCCCTTTAAATCGGGACTGGAGGGCAAAAGATGCATGCCGCTTCTGTCGATCATGATGTCGCGGAATGGAAGCTCCCCCTTAAGGACATCGAAAATGGACCGCTTGAGCTTGTTCGACTGCACGCCGAGGTGGTAGGTGGACTGGGCCTGATGGTCCATGTCGATCACCAGGACTTTTTTCCCGAGAATCTGAAGCGCGGCTGCGATGTTGACGGTGCTGGTCGTCTTGCCGACGCCTCCCTTGTTATTTGAAATAGCGATGATTTTCATTATGTCCTCTACGGGCCAATGCGGGGAAGGGGGGCGGCCGTTCCCTTCCGGGACAATGCTTTTATTTAACGCTTTGCCGTAATCTATATGTTTCGGCGCCAGTCAATCAAGCATAAAATGTCCCCGACCGTAAATATTCGGCACATCACTACCGATCCCATAACTCGATATAGTAAACGCCGGCCGCTTGTGAAGCGGCGCGCCGTTTATCCGGATTCGGAAAATCAGATTGACTGGTTTTCTTATCGGTGATCAAATCATCCTAAATGCCATATCCCTCCATTATGAAAACCGTCGCGCAACGCGCCGCATGCCTTTTGCTGTGCATGCTCTGCGCGGGCTGTCTCCCCGGTGTCGGCATCGGCCATGACAAAGCGGGGCGTGATGATTACCTTCGCATCTGGGCCCATTCCGACATCCAGCCGCGCAATCCTCGCGAAAAAGCGCAGTACGAGGCCGCCGTGGCCGATATCGTTAAAAATGTCCCGGACATATACGCCTCCATCGTTGCCGGCGACCTGGTGCACCGAAAAGACGACGCGCCCGCCTATCACGAATGGCTTGCCGGGCTGCGTCGCGACTCCGGCATACCCTGGTGGTTCGAGATCGCAGGCAACCACGATCAGAACGATATCGCGACGTATTTCCGTTATACCGGCAAACCGCTCCATTACGCCGTGAAAATCGGAAACATGCTGATCATACTCATGTCGGACGAAATACGAAGCGCGGTGACCGATATCTCGGACGAGGCCTTTATCTGGTGGAGAGGGCTTCTCCGGAGCAACCGTCACATGATCATCGTTACCGTTACCCACGGCGCGCTTCACGGCGTCGGAATACTGAGCACAATCAATCCGACCATGCGGATCGGGCGCTCGGAGCGCTTTGTTGAAGTATTAAAAAAGTACCCCGTCGACCTTTGGCTGTCCGGACATTCCCATATCCCATCAATCCTTTCGGGCAAATATTCAAAACCCCCGGGGCTCGGTACGCTGTTCATTGACGTTTCGAGCATTCATAAAAGCCGTTTTTCGCCCATGGAGTCGTACGTTATCGTTTTCAAAACCGACAGCGACAGACTGCAGATACTGCTGCGCGATCATGAGCGAGGGCGTTTTATACGGACGCGAAGCCTGGTCCACTCGGCGCGCGCTCCTTTTATATGGGAAGGCGGGGATCCGAAGATTATTTCGACATGTTGCGCGCCCTGACGGGCGTCTGAAGCACGGCGGGGCGCCGGGCGCCCCGCCGCTATAACGTTCATTACAGGGTAAGCTTTGCGCCCGCGTGCACCGCGCTTCCCTTTAACACTATACCGTCCTCCTGTTTGGACCTGGTATAAAGATACTCACCGAAGATGCTTACCAGCGGGAAGACCTTGAATGCCACGCCTGGCCCGCCGTAGTAGCTCTTAAAGTATTCGCTTTTTGTGGAGCTTCCGCTCGAATCATCAATCTCAAGCCATTCCTTTACCGCGATACCGACGCGGACATACGGATGAACGATGATGGGAAGCTCGAGCTGAAGGAAAACATCGACTCCGAGCATGCTGCGTGTGGCCTCGTATTCCTTGTTCGCCAGATCGTAACTGAGGTAGGTCTTCTGATAGAAGGGTCCTATGCCGAAGCTCAGCATGAGAGGCAGGCCGGTAGTGTAATGCCCGAAAACGCCGAACCCGGGCCCCGAGGTTTTCATACTTTCCGTGTCTGTTTCAATCTTTCCGGCGAATGAATATCCGCCATAAACGCCGACATCGAGGAGCGCGTAACCGGACGCGGGAAGCAGAAGCATCACGGCACATACGAGTAGAACCGCTTTCGTGAGTTTCATATTAAACTCTCCATTTGATGGTCTTTACGCGGAAGATATCGATTCCCGTTGCAATCGTCAATTCTAATTTAATCCGTCAGTATATGGCCATTCTCAATATCTTAAATGTCGAATATCTGTTGTGGTCCCCAACACAATCACTGTCTGTCTCATTGGGTCGAGGTTCCACGATAATTACAATTGTTTTGTATTTCAATGGTAGAAATTCCGGCTATGTTTTCAAGTGCAAAATGACTGGACAAATATTAGTATGGATGATAAATACACCCACTTTGGCGGGCCGATACCCGCAAAAGCCGGCGTTCCGGAGGGCAAGGTGCGAAAATTTCTCGTCGTGCTCTATCAACCGTATAAATGGCTTGTTTATATTCCTTTTCTGGTACTTTCCACACTGGTTTTTGGGGCGATCGCCGTCATACTGTCAACACTGGTGAACCAGAGAATAGGCAGTTATATCGGTGGGGCCGTCTGGTCGCGTCTCAACGGATATATGACCCCCATTTCCGTGAAGGTTATCGGTAAAGAGAACATCGACAAAAGACAGTCCTACGTCATCGTACCAAACCACCAGAGCCATTTTGATATTTTTGTTTTGTACGGCTGGCTTGGAATCGATTTCAAATGGGTTCTTAAACAGGAGCTTCGCAAGGTTCCCGGCCTCGGAATCGGCTGCGAGAAGGTGGGCCATATTTTCATCGACAGGTCCAACCACGAGAAAGCGATCGCCTCGATAAACGCGGCCAGGAAGAAGATCGTCGACGGAACATCGGTCATATTCTTTCCCGAAGGCACGCGGCAGACCTCCGGGAAGCTGGGCGATTTTAAGAAGGGCGCATTTAAATTCGCGATCGATATGGGACTGCCGCTTCTTCCCGTTACGATTATTAATACAAGAAACATACTGCCCGCGCATACCATGAACCTGCTTCCCGGCAAAGCCATCATGGTGGTCCATCCGAAAATCGACACCACCGGCCACAACGACGCTAACATTGAGGAGCTGATGCAAAAGGTCAGGAGCGCCCTACAGTCCGGACTCGACGCTCACCAATGAGCCAAAACCAGTACGATCCGACAGCACCGCGAAGCGACGTCTACACCCGTCTTCGTGAGGCGATCGACCGCATGCCTATCGGCTTTCCCCCGGCCCGGTCGGGAGTCGAGATCAGCCTGCTCAGGCGCCTGTTTACCCCGCTTCAGGCATCTATCGCCCTCCACCTCGGCATGCTTCCCGAACCTGTGGCGCGGATACACCGCCGCGCCGGGAGGGACATTCCCATTTCGATGCGGTCGCTGGAAGAGCACCTGTATGAAATGTTTCGCAAAGGCGCCATCTCCATGGACGCCAGCGGAGGGCCCGGTAAACGCAGATACAGCCTCAGCCAGCTGGCGATCGGAATGTTCGAATTCCAGGTCGACCGTATAAGCGCGGATTTCGCACGGGATTTCGAAGCGTATATCGAAAATGATTTTCATGATGCATTTTTTCACAGCGACACACCGCAAATGCGTACCATTCCGGTCGCCAGGGCGATCGAGTCGCGCCTGAATGTCGCCCCCTATAACGATGTCAGGAAAATCGTAGCGGGCGCCGGGGAGCCCGTCGTTGTCCAGAACTGCGTCTGCCGCCAGTCCAACGATGTCCTCGGAAAACCGTGTTCTCATTCAGAAATCAGGGAGACGTGTTTCGTCTTCGGGGAATCGGGGCGTACGGTACTGGAACGCGGATCCGGAAGGCGCATTGAAAAGCAGGAGGCCCTGAGGCTGCTTGACCGCGCCGAGGAAGCCGGCTTCATCTTACAGCCTCAGAACTCCCGCTCCCCGGAATTCATCTGCTGCTGCTGCGGCGACTGCTGTCATGTTTTGCGCGCGCTTAAAAAACTGCCGCGCCCCGCTGAGCATTTCCATTCGCCATGCGTCGTCGTTGTCGATATCGAAGGGTGCAGGGGGTGCGGAAAATGCGTGAAACGATGCGGCATGGAGGCCATCCGCATGGACGGGAAGCTCGCCGTCATCGATGCCGGCCGTTGTCTGGGATGCGGCGCCTGCCTGAGCGTCTGCCCGCATTCAGCCCTGGAATTGATCGTTAAAAAAAAGCTGAAACCGGTCCCGTTTACGCAGACCACGCTCTATGTGCGCATTCTTCGCGAACGTTTCGGTGTAAGCGGCCTTTTACGCCTCGCGGCGCGGCTTGCAAGCGGCCGAAAGCCGTAGACGCGTCGGCACGGCGCGAATTCCCCGCAAGGCAGGCACGGCATGACATGTCAGCGCCCTTACATGTGCCGGATACCTGAGAGCAGATCCTCGACCCTGTCAAGTTTCATCAGCACCAGCCCGGAATCGTCCGGCTTCCGTATCACAAGGAGTTGATCACCCCTTTTTATATCAAGATCGTTTCGAAGCTCAACCGGTATCGCGATCTGGCCCTTGTCGCTTACGGTCACTATTCCGTAAATGGTCTTTTTCTCGGATGCTTTTTTCATTACCGGACCTGTATCAATCAAAATACAATAACACAATCACTTTATACGCCCACGAATAGTCATCTTCAATCGAATGAAAACATGAAATCCACAGAACATTTGCCGTCCATGTGCATAAGGCATTTCCGCACACAGGGTTTCATCTCATATTTCACCCCCAACGCCTCAAACCATCCATGCGCGCGATCGAAAATACCGCACTCATAACCATCAATCACCCCCAACGCCTTCACCCCTTCGTAGGCAAAACACCCTGGTATTTCCCAGTGAAGCCTGTTCTTCTCCGGAAAACTCAACTCGAATTTCATGAACTCTCCACGCAGGACTTCGAATCCGTTTTCCAGAAAACTTTTCAGATCGCTGAAGCTTGAAATATCCCCGAATCCGAGCGCATTTTTGATCCGCTTTGCCTCCACCTGTGCCATCGATTTGACCGCGGCCCGGTTGATCGGATTGGTTTTATCTATGCCGATTGCAAGCACGGAATTGTAGAACCACATTGCGTCGTGAGTCATCCATGACCTGTTTAAAAGATCGCGCAGTTCATTCTTGCTCAATTCCTCATATGTTCTCATAATTCCCCCGGCAAATAAGAAATATTATACTAATAAGTATTTTCTTACTTTACATGATGCCGCGACATCTGCAACGATGTCAACAAAAAATACACCTGTAACTTATTGGCGGAATTCGGAAGGCCGTATGCCAACATGGCGATAATGTTCGCCCGCACAGCGGGGCGCAGATTTTTCAGTTAATTTATCAGAGCACGCTGTAAGTCTTTGCGAAGTATTCCCCGTCTCTTCTTCCCAGATCGAAGACCTCCTGTATTCCGCGGGGACTGGTATAATCCCACTTGGCGATCGGCGAGGGTTGTGAAGGCTGGACATATA
>DATIKU010000028.1 GCA_035477215.1 Spirochaetota bacterium
TCTATGCGTTTATTCGTCTTCATACGAGACAGGGTAGTCTCCTTCCGTAAAACGGTAGCCCCAATCGCGGTCACCGTCACTCTTGAATCTTCAATCTTCAATCCTAAAACCAATCCTCCGCGAAACATCAAGAAAGAATTCGGCCGACCACACCTCCAGCGCTCCGGCGTCGCGGAGAAAGGGGGCGACGTCTTTTTTCGCCATGGAAAAGTCGACCGAGCCGATTCTGTCCGAAAGAAGCCTCGTAAAAACCGCTCTTGACAGCGGTTTCCCCGCTTCGAGATGGCCGCTCTGTTCCATCCTTTTTTCGAGGTGAAACAGGTCGAGCGGCGTGTTATTTTTAACGAACCAGTAAAAATCGTACCAGTCGCGCCCTTTAACGCGGCTTTTCCACGACCTGCACAGGAGCGCATGCATTTTACCCGCGAAAAGGGAGGGCGGCGTATACAGCACAACGCTGAAGGGAACCGGCTCCAGCGCGAAACGCGATTCGACCTCGAAACCGGACGGGGGGTCGTTATCGATTTCAAATTTCAACTTCGAGAGACGGTTGGCCGGAACGTTATCGCGAATGTCCGCGGGAACCCCGACTTTAATGAAATGGACCAGCGTATTGGCCTTAACAAAAGCGGTATCGACATCGCCGGAG
Organism: Spirochaetota bacterium; assembly: GCA_035477215.1. NCBI lineage: Bacteria > Pseudomonadati > Spirochaetota > Spirochaetota bacterium. The sequence goes on from DATIKU010000028.1 coordinate 650, forward strand.
GCGTTTTTTTCTTTCATCGTGATTTCCACATCAAAACCGAACCCCTCGAGCTCCCGGACAATGAAAGGGAAATAATCGGCAAGATCGAACCCATCCGATCGCCTCAGCAGGGAAAAATCGAGGTCCTCCGAAAAACGGTCGAGTCCATGAAAAATCCTGAGAGCGCTTCCGCCGTAAAACGCGGCCTTTTCGAAAAACTTGCCCCTCCACAGGCCCAGAAGGGCTATTTCCTGGATAATCTGTTTGAGGGCGTATTCGTACTCCCCCCGCGTCCGCGGATTTCGGCGCGCCAGCATATCGAGGACGGCGTTCATGCCCTTCTCTTCCCGGCGATACGCGGAAGATATTTCATCGCCGCGCCCTTATACGGCGCCACGATTTTTTCAAGCGCGTCAACGTCGAGCCTCTCCACGGCTTCCTCGTCGATCCTCATATTTTCAAAGAGAAAATCCTCCACCTCCGCCTTCGAGCTTAATCCGCCGGCGAAATACAGGATATCCGCAATCGCTTTCTCGGGCGTGGCGATAAGGAAGCTCCTGCCGTCGGACATCGGTATGCTTCGAACGCCTGAAGTGAAGAGTGAGACAGGAAGATGCCGGTACGTAAATACGCCCACCGGCGTGGTAAATGACTTATTCTTCGCGGACGTTACGCTGGTAACATTCCGGACCCATTCGGGAATCATTTGGTGATAGGACAACGCGTATTCGAGTGAGATATACGACGGTCCATAGATAAGGTTGGCGAGGATCTCCCTCGAAAACGGCCCCGCGCGAAGCTTGTCGCCGAGAATATACAGCCCCTTTTTAACGCGGACGATGCGTCCCGAAGCTAAAAGCTTCGTCACCCTGTCCCGGGGGTACCGGTAATCGCGCAGTGCGTTCATAAGGGCGAGGTAATCGAATTCGGGATAGGGAATTTGTAATAATTCATTCATCTTGATTCATCCAGTATGTCGACAGTTTGTCGACATACTGGCAAATGTCAAGCGGAATACGAAAAACAATGAACGGAGCAAGCGACCACTCGCCTCAACATCCCAGCTCCATTACATCGATAATTACGCCTATCGCGTAATTTAGTAAATCATCAGAATGCCGCCAATCTTAAATCTTTAATCTTCAATCCACACCCATCATCCACCCTATCGTATCCCCGAGCGAATGGACGGGGGCCCAGCCCGTTTCACGCCGGAGCGGACCGGAATCGCCGACGGCATGCATGATGTCGTTCCGCCGCACAAGCCCCTCGTCGTACCGGACCGCGATGTAGCGCCCGGCCTTTTCCGAGGCGATCGCCAGAATCTCCGGGATCGTGTACCCTCTCCCCACGGCGATATTGAACGTCTTCCCCTCCGGGAAGCGCTCGAGAAGCATGGTGTAGGCGTTTACCACGTCGCGAACGTCGAGGAAGTCGCGCACCACGGCGGTGTTGCCGAGTGAAAGCTCGTCGGCACCGCGCCTGAAAGCGTCCACGATCTTGGGAACCACGAAATGCGGCGGCTGGCCGACGCCCGTATGGTTAAACGGCCGCGCGATGACCAGCGGCAGGCCCGTTTCGGCGCGGAAGGCCCGCGCGAGCGACTCGCCGGCCGCCTTGCTCGCGCCGTAGTGGTTTACCGGTTCGACCTGGGCGCTTTCCCGTATGGGCTGATCCGCGGCCGGAACGTTGCCGTATACCTGCGAGGAGCTGATGAGAAGAAACCGGGGCATCGGCGAGATGAGCGAGGCCGCCCTCAGGAGGTTCAGTGTTCCGAAGCTGTTGATACGGTAAATGTCCTGAATGTCCCGTGACGGAACGAACGAGATGGCGGCGAGATGGGCGATCGCGTCGGGCCTGACATGCCCGATGCAGTTCTTCACCGCCGTGTTATCGGTGATATCCACCCGATAATGGCGGGAATCGTCCTCAACCGAAATTGTATCGCAGCCATATACCTCGTGCCCGCGTTCGAGAAGTGTTTTCTCGAGGTGCCGCCCGACGAAGCCGCGTATTCCGGTTATGAGGATTTTCATTGGGTTCAGGATTCCAAAATTGAAGATTCAAAATTCTATCTTCGAACTGTCATTGCGAGCCCCGGCCGTTTCGGGGCGTGGGCCGCTCTCGCACATCCGTGTGCTCCGCGGCACTCGTCCGTCCTGGCCAGCGCAATCTCTTTCCACATTAAGTTCTATGAATACTCGATGCCTGTTGAGATCGCCGCGTCGCTGCGCTCCTCGCGATGACATGTTTGCTGAAATACTCTGT
>DATIKU010000029.1 GCA_035477215.1 Spirochaetota bacterium
CCGTGTTTCCAGTGGGATGTAACTGTACATTTCTATTTGGGTTTTGTTATCTGTTCCTCTCATGATTGCTTTATTATTTGCCTTGACTGTTTTGGCAATTATTTTCTATACTTTAATTGAGTTTTTCAGGAAACTGCTAATATTTCCGGCTTGATGTTCCCCGCCGGCGGTCTCTTCGAGTCCGTTCGCATCTTCCGTGATTTCCCGAATAATTCGCTGAAAGGACCATCAAGCCTGCGGGTTGAAAAATAGATATCCTCCGAATCATACTCAATGATGCCGCGGTTGAGGAGAGCGACAAGGGAAAACCCGCGCTCGCTCGAATATCCGGGGACGCCGAAACCGAAGTTGGCTTTTCAATAAAACATTCTTGAAATTTCCCCCGGTTGAAACAAACGGAATTGGTGGTGCGCTTCCGCGGCGCGCTTCGATTTTCAGGGACAGGCGACCGCAATGAACGGGGGATTCCCGGCGACCGCCTTCGGGATCTTTCCGCACCCAGAAGCGGAAAAAGCGCTCGATGTGATATTCCGCAACATCCCCGTGCCCGGGGCGCGCCCTGTCGACCGGCGCCGCCGCTATGGCCCGGCGTTTGTGCGGATTGTTACGGGCCCGAGTTTTCTTTTCGCTTGACGAAAAGCGGGCCTGCTGTAACAACGTTGCACATTGGATGCGATTATGGACAGAACTCATATACTCCGCATAGACTGCGCGGACCGCAAGGGGCTGGTGCATGCGATCACCGGCGTGCTCTTTCGCGGAGGTCTCAATATCACCAGCACCCACGAGTTCGTGGACCGCCAGACGCAACACTTCTTCATGCGCACGGAGTTCGCCGGAGAGCTGGACAGGGAGACGGTGCTCGGGGGGCTTCATGCGTCGCTTCCTGAGGACACGCGGATTGCGCTTTCTGAAAAACGCCGCAAGGACGTCATCATCATGGCGACCAGGGAGCACCACTGTCTCGGAGACCTGCTCCTTCGCCACCGCTACGGAGAGCTCAACGCGCGCGTGCTCGCCGTCGTAAGTAATCACAACGATCTCGGCGAGCTTGTGGAGAAATTCGAGATACCCTTTCACTGCGTTTCGCATGACGGGGTGAGCCGCGAGGAGCACGAGGACGCAATTCTGAAAGTGGTCGAACTGTACGCGCCGGAATACATAGTGCTGGCGAAGTACATGCGCATCCTCAGCCACGCTTTCGTCGACCGTTTTCCGAACCGCATCATCAACATCCATCATTCATTCCTTCCGGCGTTTATCGGGGCAAACCCCTACCGGCAGGCCTATGAGCGCGGGGTGAAGATCATCGGCGCGACGGCGCACTTCGTGAATCACAGTCTGGACGAGGGGCCCATCATCGCGCAGAGCGTGATTCCGGTTGACCACACCTTCAGCGTCGACGATATGCAGCAGGCCGGCCGCGATGGAGAGAAGGTGGTGCTTGCGCGGGCGCTGAAGCTCGCTTTTGAAGACAAGATTTTCGTAAACGGAAACAAGACCGTTATTTTCGAATGAGCCCTGGCCGTCCCTGCGGGCTCACCGCATCAATTTCATCCCGGGAGTGCCATGCTTCGCGTCGAAAATCTCAGTAAATCATACGGAACGGTCGTCCTCTTCGACGAGGTGGGTTTTGCGATAAATCCGCGCGAACGCGTCGGCCTGACGGGGCGCAACGGCCACGGCAAGACCACGCTCTTTCGGCTCATCATCGGCGAGGAGCATCCGGACTCGGGGGTCATCGCCGTTCCGAAAAATTACTCCATCGGGCACGTGCGCCAGCAGCTTTCGTTTTCCGAGGCGACGGTGATCGGGGAGGCCTGCCTGGGGCTTCCCGAGGAGGAGCGCGCAGACCGCTGGCGCGCCGAGAAGATCCTCGCCGGCCTCGGCTTCGGCACTGACGAAATGGGTCGCGCACCGGCGGGGCTTTCGGGCGGCTTCCAGGTGCGGCTCAACCTTGCGAAGGCACTGCTCTCGGCGCCGGACCTCCTGCTCCTCGACGAGCCGACCAACTACCTCGACATCGCGTCAATACGCTGGCTTTCGCGCTTCCTTAATGAATGGATGCGGGAGCTCATGCTCATCACCCACGACCGTTCGTTCATGGACGGAGTGACCACGCACACCATGGGCATACACCGCAAAAAGTTGCGGAAGATACGGGGGAGCACGGGCAAGCTCTACGAGCAGATCGCGAAGGAAGAGGAGATCCACGAGAAGACCCGGTTGAACGACGAGAAGAAGCGCAAGGAGACGGAGCTCTTCATCTCGCGCTTCCGGGCGAAGGCTCGCCTGGGCAACCTCGTTCAGTCGCGCGTTAAAAGCCTGGAGAAGAAGGAGCGCCTCAGGAAGCTCGAGAAGATAAAGACCCTCGAGTTTGAGTTCAACTACGCCGCCTTTCCCGGCCGCCACCTGCTGAACGCGTCGGATATATCGTTTTCGTACCCGGACGGCGCTTTGCACCTCATTGAGAATTTCAATATTACGATCGGAAAACACGACCGCGTCTGCGTCATTGGTAAAAACGGAAAGGGCAAGACAACCCTGCTTAGATTGCTCGCCGGCGAGCTTTCGCCGCTTCAGGGCGAGATCGCCGGACAGCTCCACCTGAGAACCGGCTACTACGCGCAGACGAACACCGTCAACCTGCGCCCAACCTTCACTGTCGAGGAGGAGATACTCTCGGGGTTCGCGGCGGCCGACCGCCGGACGGCCCGAAGCATCTGCGGGGCCATGCTCTTTCAGGGCGATGAGGCGCTCAAGCCGGTACGCGTGCTCTCCGGCGGCGAGAAGGCCCGGGTGCTCCTTGGAAAGATTATCGCCACGCCGGCGAATCTGCTTTTACTCGACGAGCCCACCAACCATCTCGACATGGAGTCATGCGACGCGCTGCTGGAATCGCTCGACGATTTCGACGGCGCGATCGTAATGGTGACGCATAACGAGATGTTTCTCCATGCGCTGGCCACGCGCATCGTCGCCTTCCAGCGCGGACGCGTTTCGGTGCACGAGGGGAGCTACCGGGACTTTCTCGAAAAAGTGGGATGGGAGGACGAGTACCAACAGGAGGGCGCGCGCGGCGCGGCCGCTCGTGCGGATGGGCCCGTTACCAACAAAAAGGAACTGCGCCGAATACGCTCCGAAATCCAGGCGCGCCGCGCGAAGGAGCTCGGGCCCCTTGAAAGCAGGATGGCCGAAATGGAGAAGCGCATCGCCGAAGAGGAGGCCTCCTCGGCCCGCGAGCACGACGAGCTGGTCGAGGCCTCGCATGCGGGTGATGGCGCGCGCATCGCATCCCTTTCCAAGTCGGCGCACGACCGCGCACAGCTCATAAATGCGCTGTATGAGGAACTCGACGCGCTGACCTGCCGCCACGAGGAGGAATCCGCGCGCTTCGGCGAGGAGCTCGCCGCGGTCGGGGGCGAGGGGGTGGTTTAATCCGGCCCGATCGGGTCGTTCCCGGCCGGTATACGGATGCTTTAGGGAAACGACCCGGAAGTCGAGCTTGTCGAACAATTACGGGCCCGCCCGCTATTATTGTAATTCTGTCGGATGCGATCCGTGTCGGTCACAGCATCTCCATAATTTTATTCTGAAACCCCTCCAGCAGCATCGTCGTGTACTTTTTATTGAAATTGAAGAACACCGAAAAGATTCCGATCCCCTCGTGGAACGCGACGGTGGCAAGGGCCAGATGCGCGGCCTGGGGTGAGCCGCCGTTTTTTGTTATGGCGGACTCCACCGCGCCGATCAGTGCGCGATAAATCTTTCTCAGCTTGGCGTTGACCACGGGATTGTAGAGGGCCACCCCCCATATCTCGAAAAACACTTTTTGAAGCTTTTTGTCGGTGGTGATGTGCTCGTTAAAAAAGGCGAAAACCGACCGTACCGTCTCCTCGAACGTGGGGCCGGACTTATCGAGGCGGAGCATGTGTTCGGCGAACAGGCCGTCGTATTTTTCGAAAAGGTAATCGATAAAATTGAGAAGGATGTCTTCCTTGCTCTTAAAATAATAATGCAGCATGGCGTAGTTGATCCCCGACTCCGTGCCGATGTCCTTGATCGATGTTTCACTGTACGGCTTTTTTAAAAGGCAGCGGTACAGCGCTTCCAGTATCTCCCTGCGGCGCCGTTCCTTTATGGGCTTTCTTCCCAACGTGTGCTCCTGGTTGATGATCGGTATCGGCGACCGTATCGTTCATCGACCCCGGCCATGATGCGGTCCATAGAAAAAAGCCGGCCGCGCCAGTGCGGCGCGGCCGGCCTTGATTTATTTTAAAAGCTCCGTCACCATCTCGCCGATTACCGCGATGTAGTTGTCCACGTCCTTCGTGGTCGTCTGCGGCCCTACCAGGGCCATTTCGTGGACCGGGGTGAGGAGAATTCCCCGGTTCGCGCAGTATACATGGATGAGCTCTTCGAGAGGCCCGGTGAGTCCCTCCATGATAGGGTCGACCGGGTTGTACGGCACCTCGGAGAACAACGCCTCGGATCCGTTTTTAGGTGGATTGGGGAGAAAGCGAAACTCCACCCGGCAGCCGATGCGCGCGACGTACCAGCCGAGGCCGTTGCCTTTGATTATTTTCGCGAGTCCTTTCTCCATCCTCTTCGCCAGGCGTATCATGCGCTTGAAGTTCTCATCGTTGATTGCGTGCTCGAGCGCGGCCCGGATGCCCGCTACCGCCGCGGCGTTCCCCGAAAGCGTTCCGCCGAAACCGAAAAATACGTGCCATGGCTTGCGCTTCGCCAACCACTCCGAAATGGCCGCGTTGAAACCGAGGATCGCGGCAGGGTAGCCGCCGGCGATGAACTTGCCCGCCACGAAGATGTCCGGATCGAGGTTCATCTCGCCGGTCACGCCGCGCGGACCGGCGCACATGGAATGCGTCTCGTCGATAAGCAGGAGCGTGCCGTATTTGCGCGTGAGCGCGCGGAGCGCTTCGTGGTAGCCGGGTTCGGGGTTGATGATGCCGACGTTCGTCATCACAGGCTCAGTTATGACACAGGCGATGTCTCCCGGCGCGAGGGCCTTCTCGAGCGCCTCGACGTCGTTGAAGTCGACTATCCTCGTCATCTCGGCGGGGTTCCTGACCAGCGGTCCCATGAGCCCCGGATTGTTGATCATCTCGCCGAAGAAGTTGACGCAGAGGGTTTCGTCGACCGAGCCGTGGTAAGTGCCGTTCATGGCAAGGATGAGGTGCCGGCCCGTATATTCACGCGCCGCCTTGAGCGCCATCCTGTTGGCGTCGGTGGCGGTCATGAGGATCTGCCAGAAAGGCAGTTTGAACCTGCGCGTGAGTTCCTCTCCCACCCAGATACAGTCCTCGGTGGGGAGCATGGTGGTGGTACCCCTGTTCTTGAGCTGGTTCGAAATGGCACTGACGATTTTAGGATGCGCGTGGCCGCACAGCCCGCCGGTGTCGCCCAGGCACAGATCGAGATAGCGATGGCCGTCCACGTCGGTGATGTAAACGCCTTTGGCCTTTTCGACGAATACCGGGAAGCCTCCGACCCAGATACGCATCCAGGACATGGGCACCCCGCCGACCAGGTGTTTGCGCGCTTTTTCAAAAAGGGCCCTGGACTTGGGCCGTTCGGCGGCGTAGCGCTCGACCTCGCGCTTTATGAGTTCGTGTATTTTTTCAAGTTTTACTTCCGACATGGCTTTCAATCATCCTCCTCCGGTCAGTGTTTGTTGCTCCCACGCCATTACGGTCGTGGATGAACAGAATTGAGCCGTTGCGGGTAAGGGAGATCCGAGGTTTTATCGCCCCGGCAACAACTTGGAAAAATCACGATCGTATTAATTTGTCAATCAACAAATAAATAAAAACTTAAGAAAAAAGGCGGGCCGATGGCCCGCCTTTTCGGTACTGCCGGTTCTGATGCGGCTTATTTGGCCAGGTCGGCGATCCCCAGATCCCTGAGCTTCTCTTTCGTCGGCCCGCCGCTGGCGACGTCCCAGCCGGCGAGTTCGCAGAACCCGCGGGTGAGCTTCTCCATGTCGAGCGTCACTCCCTTCAGGGGACCCTTCTTCAGCGGCTCGGCGCCGGCCGCGCGGGAGTGGAGCTTCGTGTCCCCGGGTTTGAGCCCTTCGCGCAGATTGAACGCCTTGCGCAGGTTGAATATCCGCTCGCCCGCCTTGAGGTAGTCGTCGGCGGAGAGATTCCAGCCCGTAACTGCGTTAAGGTACTCAACCACGGGAAGCGGGCCGGTGAGCACGCCGAACTGGCAGAGGCCCGCGCCGTTGAAGAGGTTGGTAAAGTAGGCGGTGCCGAGGCAGAGCGCGAGGCTCTTCATGTCTTTGCCCTGCGAGCGGCCTATCATCTTTTTAACCGACGGGAAGCGCTTCTTGGTTTTGTAGAGAGGCCCGTAGAGGTACGAGGAGACAGTGTGCCGTCCGGGCGTGGGTTCCATCTGGTAGATGATGCCGAAGCCCGGGTCGAGCCTCGAATCGTGCATGGGAAGCTCCTGGCCGCCGGCATGGATCGCGAACTGTTCGGAGCCTTTGCCGATCTTTTTCGCCGCGATATTTACGCCGTCCGCGAGGACGTCGCCGATCTTCTCGCGATTGATGATCATCTCGGTGAGTTCAAGAATCTCGGCGGATTTTCCCCAGCCGAGCTTGAGCCCGCCGGTCTGTTTTTCATCGATTATTCCCTTCTCGAAACACTCGATCGCGAAGGCTACCGCGCCGCCGGCCGAGATGGTATCGATCCCCTCGCGGTTGCAGAGCTCGTTGATCTCGATAAGCGTATCGAGGTCGTTCTGCAGCACCAGTCCGCCGAACGCGCACAGCGACTCGTACTCGGGCTTGTGTCCCTCCGTGCCCGCGTAGCGGCCCTTCTTGATGTCGATCACGCCGCCGCAGGCCAGCGGACAGGCCTGGCAGCCGTACTTCTTCTTCTGGTAGGCTATGACGCTCTCGTCCGAAAGCTTGTAGCTGCCGGGATAATCGACGTAACCCACTCCAGACCAGTTCTTGATCGGGGAGTCGCCCGTCAGCGCCGAATAGACGGTGAGGCCGCACGTGCCGTATTTTTTGTAGATCTCGCGGACGGTCGACGGCTGGCTGGGTACCGCTATACCGGTTCGCGCGATCACCTGGCTCACGTAGTTGATGACGGCCACCGTGACGGTGTCCATCGGATTGACAAACTTGTATGATTTAAGAAACTTTTTGCTGATCGCCTTCATCTTCTCGGGATCGGCCACGGGGATCTTCGCCGAGCCTTTTACTGCCAGGGCCTTCAGGTTTTTGCTGCCCATCACCGCGCCAAGGCCCGAACGGGCCGCGATGCGCCCGCCGTCGGTAACCACGCCCGAGATGAGCGAAAGCTTTTCGCCGGACTTGCCGATGCAGGCCACCTGCGCCTTCTTTTCCTTGAGCTCGGCGCGGATGAGCTCCTCGGTCTCGACCGTATCCCTGCCCCATATCTTTTTGGCGTCTTTTATCTCGACCTTGCCGTCGCTGATGTAGACGTACACCGGCTTCTTCGCCTTTCCGGTGAAGAAGACCGCGTCGTAACCGGCCCGCTTTATCTCGATCGAGAAAAACCCCCCGGAGTTCGCGTCGCCCCAGCCGCCCGTAAGCGGAGACTTGCCCACAACCATAAACCGCCCGGAGAAGTAGGCTCCCGTTCCCGTAAGTATCCCCGAACAGAATCCGATGTGCGCTTCAGGCGACAGCGGATTTATCTTCGCCTTCTGCCGCTCGGTGATTACGGCGGCACCCATGCCATAACCGGTAAGGTATTTTTTATAGAATTCTTCCCCGGGGTGCACCACCTCGCTTTTCCCGGTTGATAGATTGATGATTACGTACTTCCCCATGTAACCGCTCATTACACGTACCTCCATTTATGATACCGACCTGCATGCCCAGGATGATGCGGCATTGAGAAGAACGACGGGTCACCACTCCGGATATTTTAATTTTCTCCGCCGATGAAGCCCGTCATCCAGGGCCTGAATACCATTACAATGAAGGCCGTTCATAAAATAGCAACTTTATTACAGGTGCGGTAATAATTTTTTAAGCGGTCGCTCATCCCGGGTAGGCGATGGCCGCCCGGCGGAAGGGTGCGCCCGCGCGCGCTCCAATCGTGAAAAAATGACTTGCAATAAAAGCGGCGCGGGTTTCTATGTTGAAAAACTGAGTGGTTGCTCACTCAATTTAATTAAAGGAGGGAGCTATGCCGTTAGCGCAGGAAGACATCAAACGGCTTCGGGAAAAGGCGAAGGATATCCGCAAAACCATCGTCGATATCACCTTTACCGCAGGCGGCGGCCATATCGGCGGGTCGCTTTCGCAGACCGACATACTGGTGGCGTTATACTATAAATATCTCAATATCGATCCTAAAAAGCCCCGCTGGGAAGACCGCGACCGGTTCATCCTTTCCAAGGGCCATGGAGGTCTGGGATGGGCCGCCATTCTGGGCGAGAAGGGGTATTTCGACAAGGCTTTACTCAAGAATTTCAACAAGACCGGCTCTCCCTTCGGGATGCATCTCGACATGCTCAAGGTGCCCGGATGCGACGCGTCCACCGGCTCGCTGGGGCACGGGCTTGGCATCGCCGTGGGGCTGGCCCTGGGGGCGAAGATGTCCGGAAGGAAGTACCGCACCTACTGCGTGATGGGCGACGGCGAGCTCTGCGAGGGCTCGGTGTGGGAGGCCGCCATCATCGGCGCGTTCCACAAACTCGACAACCTTACCGCTTTCGTGGACCGCAACAACCTCATGATCGACGGGCCCACCGAAGAGATCACCCAGCTCGACAACATCAACGATAAGTTCGCCTCTTTCGGATGGGAGGTCCTGCGCATCGACGGGCACGACTTCGCGGCGATCGGCGGCGCCATCGAAAAGGCGCAGACTATCAAGGCGAAGCCCACGGTCGTAATCTGCGACACCGTAAAGGGAAAGTGCGTCGATTACATGGAAAACGACTACAAATGGCATTACGGCGGTCTCGATTCGGACATGCGCGACAAGGCGCTCGCGTGCATCGACAATTACTACGCGAAGGCATAGGAGGAAACCAATGGCAGAAGGCATGACATGGTCCATTGAAGAGGCCGACAAGCTCACCCAGGCCGAGGTGTACGGCCAGGTGCTCACCCAGCTTGGCGAGAAGGACCCGAAGATTATCGCGATGACCGCCGACCTCGCGAAGTCCACCAAAATAGGCAATTTCGGACAGAAGTTCCCCGAACGCTTCATCAACATGGGTATCGCCGAAAACTCGCTCTTCGGCGTGGCCGCGGGGCTCGCGCTCGCCGGGTACAAGCCGGTGGTCTCCACGTTCGCGGTTTTCGCGGCGCTGCGCAGCGCCGAGTTCGTACGCACCGACATCTGTTACCAGAACCTCGACGTCAAGATAATCGCCACACACGCCGGAATCTCGTTCGGGCAGGCGGGCTCCACCCACCACTGCACCGAGGACATCGCGGTGATGCGCTCGTTCGCCAACATGACCGTCATCGTCCCGGCCGACGGCATCGAGACCGGTAACGCCGTCGCCGCGGCCATGGACTGGCCCGGACCCGTCTACATCCGCATAGGGCGCGGCTTCGAGCCGCCGGTCAACACCACCGCCGATTACGGCTTCCAGATAGGGAAGGCCGTCACCATGCGCGAGGGCAAAGACATCACGCTCATCTGCTGCGGGGTCACGGTGCTTCAGGCGGCGCGCGCGGCGAAGATTCTCGAAACGCAGGGGCTCTCGGTGCGCATCATCAACATGCACACCGTCAAGCCCATCGACAAAGAGGTCATCCTCAAGGCCGTCATGGAGACGCGCCGAATCGTCACGATCGAGGAGCATAACGTGCTGTGCGGCCTGGGAAGCGCGGTGGCCGAGGTCATCGTCGAGAGCGGCAAGGCCTGCGCCTTCACGAAGCTCGGCATTCCCGATCAGTATGTCATCGTGGGGTATCCCGAGGACCTGTACAACCACTACAAGATCGACGCCGACGGCATCGTCGAGGCGGTGAGCGCGCTCATGGGCCGCGAGATCGAGGAAGACGAGAACTGGGACGACGAGACATGATCGGGGAGGCGGAACATGGCAGATAAAGTCGATTTAACGGTACGCATCATCCTCCGTTCTATCCTTCCGCTCTTCAAGACGCTTTATAATGAAGGCGGTGGCCTGTATAAAAAGCTCCTCTCGGGGATCGACGGAACTATCCAGTTCTCGTTAAAGGGAACCGAAACCGGCGCACACCTGCGGTTCGAGGACGGGGTGCTCGAGCTGGTGCAGGGTGTTATTCCGAACCCCGGCGTGCACATAGCGTTCAAAAAGCCGGAGGACATGATCGCGCTTTTCACCGGCGGCAAGGGCGGGCTTCCCTCGGTTTCCGGGGCGTGGCGGCTGGGGCTGCTCCTCAAGCTCGCGCCGCTTTTCATCGGGCTTACGCTTCTCATGCCCGACAACAAGCCGAAAAACGCGAAAAAGCGCGAGTTGAAGATAAAGCTCACCATGTACATGGTGACCAATGCGCTCTCACAGCTCAACAAGGGCGGCGAAGCCGACATGAACGTGTGGACGGCGAAGCAGCCAGACCGCGTGTACCAGCTCTCTGTACAGCCCGAGGGGCCCGCGGCGTATCTGCGCGTTAAGGCCGGCAACTCCAAGTCGGGCCACGGTCTCTATACCCGCAAGGCGCCGTTCATCCACATGATGTTCAACGGTATCGACGGCGCGTTCAAGGTGATGGGCGAGGGCAAGAATACGGTGAAGGCCATGGGCGACGGCGACGTAAGGGTGGAGGGCTCGCCCGAGTACGCCGGCACGCTCGGCAGTTTCATGGTGCGCGTTCAGGACCTGCTTACGCCTCCGGCGAAGTAGCGATACAATCGGCGGGTGGCGGTCGAACGTACGCTATCCGCCGATTTTTTAAAAACAGTGTGGCCGCGGTTGTCGGGTTGGGGCATTATCCCATTATATCATCGGGAGAATAACTGAAAAATTCCTCATGCGACAGGCCCCCGGCGCCAGCGAGAAGGGCTTTTTTAACGGGGAAGCTCTTTGTAAAGTCCCCCATTCCGGGAAGCGATTCTTTCCTCCTTCCGGTTTTTACTTCAATGCCCGCAATCTCCTCGCGCTCCCTCTGGTAGAAAAGGCGCGTGTCATTACCGCGCGAGATGTTGGAAAGATGCGCACACACCGACGACTCAACCGGTCTTCCCCATCTATCAAAATCATTTCGAACATCCGCAAATCTGCCGGGAGGATGGGATGATATCGACGCGGTATTAAGAACTTGAAGCCTCGGACTCGATGTTCGTTTCGAAAGTGCCAGCGTGGAATACTTTCTCAGACCGGTAAGAATGCCCGCCGAGTCGAGCAAATCAGGGGAATGGGAAAGCGTAACGGTATTACCGGCGTCCTGAAGCTGTCCGAGCATCTTGTTGAATGAAAGGATGCTGCCGGAATGCTCGCATCCGATTTCGAAAAGGTTATTGAGCGGAGCGGGTTTGTTTATTCTCGTCATCATGAGAATGTCGCGGAAGATGGCGGTTTCGACCAGCGAATCGCGTATGCGGCTTTTCCATCGCCCGTCATCATCGATTAAAAGCGCGGACCCCGGATGCCCTCTGTAATAGACGTACTGCCCGATCGAAAAACCGAAGGCGCTTTTCATCTCCGCGAGGCGGAAAATTTATCAAAAAGCCCTTGTGGTAAAAGAGATTGCCGCGCCCCGATAAGGCCGGGCTCGCAATGTCAGCGTACTCCCCGAAATTTAATTCACACCCGTATACAGCCGCGCGCGTCCGATTGTATTCGCCTTGACATTCCCGGCGCGCAGGCGCAGTCTCAACTTGCCGGGCGCTCCCGCGCGCCGGCCATTACGGAGAGAGGGAGTGTTCGATGAAGAGCTCGGTATTCGTGTTGATGTGCGGAATTCTCGCGCTGTTCGCCTGTGTCTCCGGCCCCGAGGCGGAGGCCGATTTTATGAAAAAAGCGAAAGAGATGGCCGCCGCCGTCGCCGACAGGCCGCTCGATGAAAAGACGATCATGGCCGGGCTGAAAGAGGCGCTGAATGTCGGCACGCAGAAGGCCGTTCAAAAGGTTTCAGTGGCCGACGGCTACTTCAAGAATCCGAAAATTAAAATACCGCTGCCGCGCAATCTCCAGAAATGGGCCGACAGGCTGCGCAAAATCGGGCTGGGCAAAAAGGTCGACGAACTCGAACTTTCCATGAACCGGGCCGCCGAACAGGCCGCGCCGAAAGCGAAGGACATCTTCGTCGATGCCGTTAAAAAGATGACGATCACCGACGCTAAAAATATTTTATATGGAAAAAACACCAACGAAGCCACGCTGTACTTCGAAAAGCATACCCGTCCATCGCTCTTTACGCTATTCTTTCCCGTTATGAAGACAGCGCTGGATAATGTGGGCGCCACGAAGGCGTACAAGTATCTGCTCGGCCAGTACAACGCACTGCCTCTCGTTGAGAAAAAAGAATACGACCTGGATTCCTACGCCACCGACAAGGCCCTCGACGGCCTGTTCTATATGATTTCGCTGGAGGAGACCCTCATCCGCAAGGACCCGGCCGCGAGGGTGACGGAATTGTTGAAAAAGGTTTTTAAGTAGCAAATCCCCGCGACTCCTGGCGCGTCCTCTTCAATGAAGGGGTCTCCCGTGAAGGCGGCTGAGCTGCGCGGCCGGAGGCTCATGAAACCCGTGCGGGAATGTCGCTCTTCGAACTCACCCCCGACACCCTCTCTTTAACCGAAAGAGGGGGGGCCTGCCGACGAGTTGACTCCACAGAACTCCCCCTTCTCTTCTCCGAAGAGAAGGGGGCCGTGGGGATGAGTTGAAAAGCTCTGGAGGTCGCGTCGTTAGCCGGCCCGGAGGCGGGGGGATTCACTTCGTCTTCAGCTTGTACACGCCGTCCCAGTTCTTCGGCGGCGGGGTATCGATGAATTCCGAGCATCGTTCCAGGTATGTCTTGCACGGACCGTCGTCCTCGACCGTTTTGAGCCCGGCCTTGAAGGCCGCGCGCGCGCCCTTCCAGTCGCGGGCGCGGAAGAGCTCGAGCCCCTCGTAGTATTTTCTGAGCATTTCCATCATGTAATCGGAGAGGCCGCCTTTTTTTCCAATGAGCTCGAACACCTTGATCGGCTCGTTCTTGCCGACCACCTTTATGAGGTCGAGCTCGCGCGCCTCGATATGGTCCTTCGCCTGCAGGTAGGTGTTTTCGCTTATCATGGCGTAGGTGCTGTAATACTTGTTCGCGCCCTCCAGGCGCGCGGCCAGGTTCACCGAGTCGCCCATCATGGTGTAATCCATTCGTGTGCGCGAGCCCATGTTGCCGACGACGGCGTTGCCGGTGTTCATGCCCATGCGAACACGAAGCTCCTGCTGTCCGATGCTGCGCCATCCTTCACGCATCTCGGCGAGCCGTTTCTTCATATCGACAGCCGCCATGCAGAGCTTTACGGCGTGGTCAGGATACGGGTGCGGAGCGCCGAAAAACGCGATGATGGCGTCGCCCTCGTATTTATCGATGGTGCCGTCGTAGCCCAGAATGATATCGGTCATTTCCGAGAGATATTCGTTCAGGAGCGCCACGAGCTGCGGCGGGGAGAGCTTCTCGGATATCGTGGAGAAGCCGGCCACGTCGGAGAAGAAGATCGATATCTCGCGCATTTCGCCGCCGAGGTTGAGCGATTCCGGGTTCTTGATTATCTCGTCGATAACGTGCGGCGAGAGATAGTGCGAGAACGCGGATTTGATGAAGCGTTTCTGGCTCTCCTCGCTCACGAACTTGGTCGCGATGATTGCCAGTGCCGGAAGCAGGAGCGCGAGCGATATCCCGACCTGGTCGACCCAGACGCGGCCGAAGGCGAAGGTGGCGAAAATTCCCGCGTTGACCACGACGAACGATACCACCGTGGCCACGACGGAGCGCACGGCCGAGAGCCGCTGTATGGTGAATCCGATCACCAGCGCGATGACGAGCATGATCGCGTACGAAACGAGCGGGTCGGCCCTGCGGATGAAGTTCTTCTGGAGTATGGTGTTCACGATATTGTGATAGGTCCCGACCATCATGTATTCCGAGGACAGCGGCGTCACCCCGATATCCGAGGTGGCCGTGGCGGTGAGTCCCATGATGACCGAGTGATCGCGGAGGTTTTCGACCGCGAGCGTGATATTGATGGCGGTGACGAAGTTCTCGAGGTTCTGTAGGTCGGCCTCCGCTTCAGGATTTTTCTTTTTACCGAGCTCCGTCCTCAGGCGCTTTATTTCATCCTGCAGCGGTTTCGCGTAGCTCTTTTCGATCTCGCGGATCTTTTTCCGGGTTTCGACGATCTCCTTCCACGTCCCGCGTCCGGCCGACGGGTCTTTCGATGATTCGAGCCGTGTGTAAAGCTGGGCCAGCTTTCCGTAGAGAAGACTGCGGTCGGTTTTTCCCGATTTAATCTCCTCCTCGTCGAAATAACCGTGGACCTCGTCGCGCACCCCGTTGTACTCCAGCAACGCGTAATACGAAAGGTGATTGAAGGCCTTTTCGAAATCATCCGCCCAGTTGATGTGGATCATCCCCTGCCTGTCGATGGGTATGACGATGTCCTCGACCGCCCTGCTGACGGGGTTCGCCGCCTTTCTCAAAACGATCCTCTGCCCGGGGACGACCTCGATGTCCTTGAGCGGGACGCCGCAGAGGTCCGCGATCATGGAGAGCGCCATGTGGAAATAGATGCGCCCCTCGAAAACGCGGACCAGCCGGATTTTGCGGGAGATGCCGTCGGCGTCGAAGTCCGAATCAACGAAGCCGAAGACCCGCGTCGCGCGCACGAGCTGCGGCACCGGATACTGAATCTGCACGCGGTCGGGATCGATGAGCCCGTTGAAAGCGGCGGCGCCTTTTTCCGGAAGTGGAACCGAGGCTTTATTCGTGAAATACTGGATGGCCGCCTTTCTCTCCGCGAGCGCCTTTTCGTCCATGTTGTAGAGTATGAGCCTCTCCTTGGAGAAGGAGTAGGCGAGGACCGCCTTCCCGTACGCCTTCGCCGATTCGGCGAACAAGCGGTCGCTGTCGATAAGCGCCCCGGTGATGTCTTCTCCCTTTACCGGACGGCCCTTCTTGATCTTTTCCTCCAGCCCCGGCATGGCCTTGCGGTCCACCAGCAGCGGAGATTCCTCTATGAACTGGATATCGAAGACGGCCTGCCGGGCGCCAACCTGACCGAGAACATCGAGCCCGTCGGCGTAGATGTGGCGGGGCCACGGGTACTGCCCCACGCTGTAGATGGCGCTGTCGTCTATGTTCAGGAAGGTGAGAAACTCCCACTGCGGTACAGAGGGCTTGGCGTGAAAGTTGAGGTCGTAGAGCTTCAGATCGAAGAGCTCGTAGGGCCTGGTGAAACTGAGGGCGAAAAGAAGGACGAACGCGCCGAGCGCGATGGCCGCCGCCGTCAGACGGCTTTTTTCGAGTCTTTCTTTGAGGTAATCGAGGAATTGTTTGATCATGGTCCGGTCCTGTGAATGGTTTGAGTGGCCAAGCC